>JBCCXA010000013.1 GCA_039192515.1 Verrucomicrobiota bacterium
GCGTAGCGAGCCGTAGCACGTAGGATTCGCTGCATAGTTTGCTTTTGAAAGGAATAACGATTGAAATCAATCAGTGCAAAAATTAACATCAGAAACAAAGGAAGACATAGAGCAAATTCAACAATAGTCTGTCCTTTGTAGCCCTTGCTTTTAAAAGCCATACTTACTACCCCAGCAATACATCTACAATTTTTGGCGCCATTTCCAGTGCTTTGTCTGCAGCAATATTCTCTTAAATATTTCACGTGAGCCCTTCCCTGTTACGCATTCGTATCAGAGTTTATAGCTTATAATCTTGCTTTAACTTGTAACCTTAGGAAATATGTTATTTAAGCTTAGTAATACAAAAATGCTATTTAATTCAGTAGTAATAGCAGATATCAAACTTATAAAATTCAGCCAAGAAAAATAACTAATATTATCCTAACCTTGTCGATATATTAATGTTTAATTTAAATTATAAATAAGTCCAGTCAATTTTTATTAAATATATAACAAAGAATTTTTTATTCAATTTTCTATAATTAATAATAATTAAAGCTATTTTAATTAATTGACTATATATCTTTACGTATTTTGCATAAGCACAAAAGTTTTATTTTTATGGGGTAGAGTGATTCGATTATGGTGGAGAGGCGTAAGATGTTTTTAGCCTGCTACATAGATTATCTTATTGAAGAGCTTCTCAAGATCGTCAATCAACTTTTTACCCACTTGTGGGTTTTAAAAGGACATTTTTTTGTTGATTTAACCAAGCTTATTGGGCGTGGCTTATATCTAAAAATAGTAAGGCTTATACATTGAAGCTAGATCTCGTTATTTCGTGCAAAAAGCAGTAGGAGATTCATTTTCTTAGCGAAGATAACTTTTTGATGGAGTTTCTATTGCTAATGGGTACTACTATGGATTGATGGGTTTTGCGGAGCTGACTAAATGAAGGTCTCGTGGCAAAAGTGGTGTTTTCATCTACCACTCGTGCAGCACCTTAAGAGCTACAATCTGAAAGCACTGCGCTCTGATCTCAAAGCCGGTCTGAATGTCTCTTTGTTAGATTTCCCACAGGGAATGGCTTACGCCATGATTGCCGGCTTACCTGTTCAGTTTGGAATTTATGCTTCAGCAATAGGCTCAACTATAGGTCCACTCTTTGCCAGCTCTCGTTATTTGATGTTAGGGCCAACCAATGCTTCAGCTGTCTTATTATTAAGTGCTTTCTTGGTCCTAGATGTTTCAGATGAGCAAAGGCTAGTGGTCCTACCACTGTTAATCATTATGGTAAGTGCATTTCTGTTCCTAGGTGTCTTCTTGCAAGCTCACGTCATACTACAATATGTTTCACGAAGTGTGGTTGTGGGTTATATCACAGCCGCAGCGTGCTTGATTATTGTCAATCAGCTGAGACACGTTTTAGGAATAGAAGTTCCAAGGTCAGGGACCTTTTGGGAAGCCTTAATATTAACGGGAGCTCGATTGTTGGAAGCAAATCAAGAAACTATATTTTTATCATTGTTTACCATAGGTCTCTACTTGTTGTGTAAATTTTTCTTTAAAAAATTGCCGGCTATAGCTGTAGCTTTAGTTTTGGCAGGCGTAGTTTATTATGCACTTAATGCAAAGGGCTTAGAACTACAAACGCTTCCTCCACTACCGTTAGCATCTTGGCCTGTTTCATTGCCTGAAATAGGTTTTTCTCTTATCAGTCAATTGGCGAGTCCAGCATTTGCCATTGCTTTCCTTACTTTATTAGAAAGTTCTTCAATTGCTAAAACATTGGCAGCAAAGTCTGGAGATCGATTAGATGTCAAGCAGCAGATGTTTAGTATGGGGGCTGCTAATTTTTGTAATGCCTTTGCATCAGGTATGCCGGTATCTGGATCTCTTACTCGGTCAATTGTCAATTTCGAGAGTGGAGCTAAAACACCCATAGCCAGTATGATAAGTGGCGGTATTTTGGTGGCAGGGGTCTTAACACTAGGGCCATTGATCGGCTACATACCAAAAGCTGCGCTAGCAACGTTGGTTTTAGTAGTAGGTGTTTCTCTTTTTCAGTATAAGACCATAAAGACGGTTGTCCTGACAACGCGCTCGGACATGGTTACTTTCTTGGTTACTTTTCTAGGTGGCTTATTTTTTCCACTCGACATGGCTATTTACCTAGGGGTTGGAACTTCTCTAATTTTGTTTATCAAGAAGGTTTCGAAGCCCAGCATTGTGGAATATGCTTTTGATGAACAAGGTGCTTTGGGAGAAAGAAATAAAGCCTCAAGTGATCGTCCTGCTATATCAATCGTTCATGTAGAGGGAGACTTGTTTTTTGGTGCGACCGATCTCTTTCTAGAGGAAATGAGACGAATGGTACTCGTTCCTCATTTGAAAGTGATGATTCTTCGTCTGCGCAATGCTAGGAATCTGGATGCTTCAGCTGCATTAGCGATCATAGAATTAGTTCACTTAGCAAAAGAAGAAGGTAGGTCTGTTTTAGTGAGTGGTGTTCACAAAGAAGTTGAACAAGTATTCATTCAATCTGGTTTGATGAAATTGATTGGTAGCGAAAATGTCTTTCATTACACACCTCAGAATCTGACAATGTCTACTCGTAATGCCCTGAAGCGGGCACAAGAAATTATTGGCCGTGATGATGCAGATATTATTTTATTAACACAACGTAAGGATAATAAGCGATCTAGAGTCTCTAAGAGTGATAGGGAAAGTCATTAGCCGGGTAGGTTCCACTTTTAGGGGGAGTGAATAGGAATGGGATCGCCAAGATGTCTGGGAGCTTTTCGAATAATAAATAAATCTAGAACCATTTTGATACGAGCCAACTCTTCCCGAAACATGGTAGGTGTAGCTAAAGATAAGGGCACCTCTTGTGCATTAAAAGCAATAGCTTGGATATTGTGATGATGTGCTATGAAAAGGGCACGTCGATTGTGGAAGTCTTGGGAGATGATAGTGAATTCCTCCAATTGAAACACTTCCTTAGCCCTTATAATAGAATCCAAAGTTCGCAGGCCTGCGTAATCACAGTATATTTTATTTGCAGGCACGCCCATGCTCACTAAAACTTTTTTCATTTCTTTAGGCTCGTCGTAATACTTGCTTGGATTGGCACCACTGACAAGTAGGTAGGAGATTTTACTTGCTTCAAAAAGTTCCTTAGCAGCTTTCATTCTAAAGCTGAAAAAGAGATTCTCTCTGCCGTTCGCTAGATAGCGAGAGGTTCCTAGAACGAGACCTACCTTATTTTTAGGGATGTCTTGGGCGTTTTCATAGACGTAAGATTGGGTTGAGATATAAGTGAGGGCCTTGATAGCTAAACTCAAGAAGACAGGTGAGAAGATAGTAGCTAGAGGAATGATCCAGAACATGATTCGAGAGGACAGCAATTTATTCATCCAATACTATTTCAGGGGAAGTTTTTGAGATGGCAAAGCCTGATTTTAGGTGGAATAGCACTCTAATAGTTGCATAAATTCCAGATTTTTTCTAAAGCATTAGCAGCTTTCTCAGCAATACGGTATTCAACTATCGATGAGAGCTCGGTCTCACAAGGGTTGATTTCAACAGTCGGGATGCCAGCTGCTTGTGCCATGAGTATAGGTTGAGCGATGTAGGGGAAAACGCCTGTTGTTCCAATGGAAAAAATTAAGTCACGTTGATCATGATAGACCAGATAATTGAGTTTTTCTATCGCTTCATCGGGTAAGCTTTCACCAAATAAGACAACTTCTGGTCGAACGACTCCATTGCATTTAGGGCACTTGGGAGGTAAGTCCTTAGGCTCCCCGGAATATCCGTCAATCCATTCTTCTGCACTAGCTCTTGCGCCACATTCCAAGCAAATAAGCTGGGAAGCTTTGCCATGAATTTCAATTATATTTTGTGATCCTGCTAACGAATGAAAGCCATCTATATTTTGTGTAAGAACCCATGTTTCTGGCTTTACATCTTCTATCGAAGCGAGCACCTTGTGACCCCTGTTACACTTTTTGCCGCGGCAAGAGGAAGCGATTTGCCATAAATACTTCCAGCATACTTCTGGTTTTTCGCGGAGCATACGGCCGCTTAGTGCGTCTTCAATAGCATAACCTTCGTCCGTATCATTATGATTATATAATCCTCCGAGGCCGCGATAGGTAGGCAAACCTGAATCTGCAGACATTCCCGCGCCTGTGATAAAAAGTGGGCGCTGACAAGCTCTTAAAGCATCAGCGACCGCTTGATATATTTCACTAACAGGTGCAACTGTTTTCATTGATTTGTTTACTCGACCTCTACAGTTTTGCTAGTTTTTACTTCCACGACATCATGGGGAGCTGACTCTTTCATACCGGCGGTGGAAAGCCGTATGTAGCGAGCTTTTCTTTTTAATTCTTTGAGATTCCTTGCTCCTAGGTATCCCATACCACTTTGAATACCGCCTACCAAATTACGTAAAACAGAGTCTAGTGAGCCAGAAACTTCTTTGAGTGCCTCAATTCCTTCAGCAGCGATTTTCTCCTGTTTATCTTTGTTGTTGTGACCATAGCGGGCTGCTGAGCCCGCTTTCATAGCAGCCAAGCTACCCATACCTCGATATTGCTTATAAACTTTTCCTTCTATGGCGAGGATTTCACCGGGAGCTTCCCGACATCCAGCAAGTAGGCTTCCACACATCACTGCATCAGACAAAGTCAGAGCTTTGACAAGATCTCCAGATTTGGTGATGCCTCCATCAGCAATGATTCGAACACCCTTTTTGGCAAGACTCTTGGAAGCAACGTAGAGTGCAGTGAGCTGAGGAATGCCTACGCCAGCAACAATTCGCGTCGTGCAAATTGAGCCAGGTCCTTGTCCCACCTTGACCGCATTTGCTCCAGCTTTAGCTAAGAATTCGACACCTTCAGCACTTGTGACATTGCCAGCAATGAGTGTGAGCTCTTTGAATGCACTACGCACCAGTTTAACAGTTTCTCCAACACCTTTCGAAAAACCATGAGCAGTGGATACTGCGATGGCATCTACGCCTTCTTCTACTAGGTTGGTCACATGTTCTAGGATACGGTCTTTATCTAATTCACCTGTCGAAGTTCTTGAGGCAGAAATAGCCGCACCACAGACTAGCCGGAATTTTGAATCGCGAGCTGGTTTAAGGCTAGCCCTCTCTTCTTCCCGGATACGCTCCAAGTCAGATAGTGTGAATAGACCACGTAAGACATCCTGTTTGTCTACCACGAGCAGTTTGTGGATACCTACGTGTTCATCAAAAAAATGGTCGGCTGCCTTGATCGGATTTTTCCCTAATTCTTTTTCCCGAATGGTGAAAACATTTTTCCTTGGCGCCATGGCTTCTTTGACCATCTTGGATTGATATCTTGGTCTTACAACTCTTCCCGGTAGTAGGCCTAATAGCCTTCCCTGTTCATCAACAACTGGAAAGGTGCGAAATGAAAATTGTTTGTCTTCGCAAAATTCCAGCACTTCGCCAATAGTCATTTCAGGAGAGACTTTGATAGGTTCTTGAATCAGACCGTGGATATGGTTTTTTACGCGGGCTACTTCCTTAACTTGTTTTTTTTCGGACATGTTATAATGGATAAGCCCCAGGCCTCCGTTATGGGCCATTGAGATCGCCATCTTGGACTCTGTAACGGTGTCCATGTCTGCGGATATGATAGGGATGTGTAGTTGTAACTCGCTTGATAATGCTACATCTAGATTGGTTTCTCTAGGGAGAACTTCTGAATATTGCGTCGCCAGGGTAATATCGTCGTAGGTCAAACCCTCTTCTGAATTATCAGTAAAGAAGCGATCAGAAGCTTTATAGAAGGTATGATCAACTTTGTCGGCCATAAACAGAATTAAAGGCTCTTTATTATAATGACAAGTCAAAACAGTTTTCTTTAGAGATTGAGAAAGCTCGTTAGGGAATGCTGTTTGCCTCCGGACCAACTTTAGGTTAATACATATATATCTCAATGACAGTTCCTCGTTTTGTTAAGCTAAAGGTTATATTAGCGTCAGCATCTCTGGTGATTTTAATCACCACGGCGGGCTTGATCCTCGGGATAGCAATCTATACAACTCGCTCGACCGTTATTAATTTAGCTAACGAATTGATGGAGCAAAAGACTGAAACTGTAAGTGCTCGCATTAAGCAATATTTTAGGCCAGCCATTAGAATTATCAATTATACACATCAGGCTATTATCCGTTCTCCAGATGATTTAGGTAATTGGCAGGATAAAGCATCGGAGCTGATTCCGCTTCTTAAAATACTTCCACAAATGACCTGGATTTATTATGCGGATCAAGAGCAAGGCCGCCTATTAGGGTCCACTTATTTTGAAGAAAGACACCTTTTACATTACAGCGTTGAAGCAGATAATGGAGAGAGGGTTATTCGGGAATTCACTTTAGAAAGCGATGGAAGTCTGACTCCCTATCAAAGAGACCAATTTTCGGATTCTAAAGGTTACGATCCGCGCGAACGTCCTTGGTATCGCTTGGCTGCTGAATCAAAAAGTAAGATACCTA
Source organism: Verrucomicrobiota bacterium (assembly GCA_039192515.1). Classification (NCBI taxonomy): domain Bacteria; kingdom Pseudomonadati; phylum Verrucomicrobiota; species Verrucomicrobiota bacterium. The sequence continues at coordinate 6,520 of JBCCXA010000013.1, forward strand.
TTTGGACTCAGCCCTATAATTTTTTTACTGAGGAAATATCTGGCATTACTGCATGTTGGCCGCATCGAGATCCAGATACACAAGAGTTACTTGGTGTTTATGCAGTGGACATATTGTTAGAGGATCTATGTATGTTTATTGATAGCATTCAAATAGAAGAGGGAGGAGGGGTAAATTTATTAAAGGTCGATGGTTCAAGTTTCTTCCAAGACACTAACCCTGATGCTCGCCATTCTGGCAAAGCATTTGAAAGTTTGATTCTGACTCTGAAAGAAAAGATGGTAGATCTTGATTCCTTGATCGAAAATGAAGGAGAGAATCAAGCCTATCAACTTGATTTTCATTCCCAGGATACTTGGTATTTTGCTAATATCGTAAAATTGTCAGGGGACTTGGTCCCTGATAGCTATCTGGTGGTTATAGTGCCAGCGCTTAATTTTATAAAAGTGGCGCAAGACAATGCTATGTTGACCGTATTGCTGGCAATGGTCGCCCTATTTTTAGCAATAGCCTTGAGTCTAAAGCTAGCTCATCGTATTTCGGCACCATTGACGCGTCTTAGTCATGATATGGCTCGTATTTCTGAGTATGACATTACTTCGGATAACTTGACACCGACTAATATCGAAGAACTGAATGTGGTAAATGGTTCGCTTTCGAAGATGAAGACCAGCCTTCGTAACTTTAGTCGTTATGTTCCCAGTGACTTAGTCCGTGCTGCGCTTTCGAGTGGGCAAGAGGCTGAGGTAGGTGGAAAGGTCAAGGAGCTAACGGTTCTTTTTGCGGATCTCGCGGGTTTTACTTCACTTAGTGAGAATCTGTCACCAGATGAAGTTTTTAAAGAGCTCTCTCAGTGCTTGTTAATCTTGACCTCTCACCCGGAGAAGCTGGGCGGTTCCATGTTGACTTTTTTAGGGGATGGTATTCTAGTCGTATTTAATGCACCACAACCACTAGATGATCATCCTGCTGTAGCCTGTCGAGCAGCTTTAAATATTCATTATGAATTACTTAAACTTAATGCATCACGCGCAAAAGAAAATAAGCCGCCATTTAAGGTTCGTGTTGGTATTAATACAGGGGAAATATTGGTTGGTAATGTAGGGATACCCAATCGATTTTCTTACTCCGTTTTAGGCGATGGAGTGAATTTAGCTAGTCGCTTAGAGGGCTTAAACAAAGTTTATGGGACAAGAACATTAGTGGGCTCTAGAACCCAAGCTTTATCGAAAAATGCTTTTGAATGGCGGCAAATAGATAGTATTTCAGTGGTAGGTAGAAGGACTGCAGAAACTATATATGAGCCTTTGGATCCAGAGCTATGTGGTTGTCCCGAGATCCTTAAAGCCCGCGATCAATATGAAATAGGTTTAAAATCCTACATACAACGTGATTTTGATACTGCAGTTAAGGCTTTTAAATGTTCCCTGGAATTTCGCCCAGATGACCAGGCTGCTAAACATTTGATTGAGCGGTGTGAGATCTTTCAAAAGACTCCTCCTCCTAAGGATTGGAATGGTAGCTATCAGGCACTTAGCAAATAGTGTATCGGCTCTTGATACGGGAGGCTTTTATTTTTTGCCTAGGCAATTTATCTACGATTCTCTAAGACAAGAGCATGACCACACGTAATGAACTTTCTTCCTGGAAGGCTTTAGAGGCCCATTATCAAGAAACAAAGGCTTTGCAAATGAGAGATTTGTTTGCTGAGGACCCAGAGCGCTTTAGTCAGTTTTCAGCCAAATTTCAAGATATACTCTTGGATTACTCGAAAAACCGCATTACTAAAAAAACTAAAGAGCTTCTATTGGATTTAGCAGCAGAGGTTGATTTACAGAATTGGATCAACAAAATGTTTTCAGGAGACAAGATCAACTTCACAGAAGACCGAGCGGTTCTTCATACCGCTCTTCGCAATCGCTCTAATCGTCCAGTTTTGGTTCATGGTGAGGATGTGATGCCAGAGGTAAACAAGGTATTAGCTCATATGCGTGAGTTTACTGAGGCGGTGCGTTCTGGAGAATGGAAAGGCTACACCGGTAAGCCCATTACAAATATTGTAAATATAGGGATTGGGGGCTCTGACCTAGGCCCGGTGATGGTAGCAGAAGCTTTAAATCCTTACGGTAAGGTAGGCATGAATATGTATTTTGTCTCTAACGTAGATGGGACTCATATTGCAGAAACATTGAAATCCACGGATCCTGAGACGACTCTTTTCCTCATTGCATCAAAGACATTTACAACCCAAGAAACCATGACAAATGCTAAAACGGCTCGCACTTGGTTCTTGGGAACAGCTAAAGATGAAGCGCATGTTGCCAAGCATTTTGTGGCTCTTTCTACAAATGGTGAAGCAGTCAAAGCTTTTGGTATTGATACTGCAAATATGTTTGAGTTCTGGGATTGGGTAGGTGGTCGATACTCATTATGGTCCGCGATTGGGTTATCGATAGCTCTTTATATAGGTATGGATAATTTTGAAGAGCTTCTAACGGGTGCTCATGAAATGGATGAGCATTTTAGGACTACGGATTTTGCTGAGAACTTACCTGTGTTACTAGCTCTCATGGGGATTTGGTACAATAATTTTTACGGAGCTGAGACTGAAGCAATCCTACCCTACGACCAATATATGCACCGCTTTTCAGCTTATTTTCAGCAGGGAGATATGGAATCAAACGGTAAATCTATAACGCGCGACGGATTGCCAGCAGAATACTCTACAGGACCTATTATCTGGGGAGAGCCGGGGACAAACGGTCAGCACGCATTTTACCAATTGATACATCAAGGGAAAAAGTTGATTCCCTGCGATTTTTTGGCTCCTATTGAAACACACAATCCAGTGGGAGTTGAGAAGGAGCATCATCCTATTCTATTATCAAACTTTTTTGCGCAAACAGAGGCTTTGATGAAAGGCAAGACCGAAGAGGAGGTGAAAGCTGAGTTTGCCAAATTAGGAAAAGAGGGCTCTGAGATTGAAAAAATTATCCCTCATAAAGTTTTTGAAGGGAATCGTCCAACAAATTCTATTTTATTTCAAAAGCTGACCCCCAGGGTGCTAGGTAGTTTGATTGCCATGTATGAGCATAAGATATTCGTTCAAGGTATTATCTGGAATATCAACTCCTTTGATCAATGGGGCGTTGAGCTTGGTAAGCAACTGGCTAAAGTAATACTCCCAGAATTGCTTGAAGAAGGTGAAATTTGCTCACATGACGCTTCAACAAATGGTCTTATTAATTATTACAAAACCCGCCGAGCCTAAACTATTAGATCATTTTAATGACGTTAAATGAAAACACATTTGCTCTTTCATTTTGCGGGCTTACTTTGAGTATATCTAAATCGCAAGATAAGAGCTAGTTTAGGCCTTAGTGTAACTAACCTTTTAGCGCAGTGCTTTTATGACCGAAACAAAAAAAAAACAGCCTCTATCGGAGGATATCTTTGATTCTATTGAGGATGTTATAGCTGATATTCGTGCTGGCAAGATTGTGATTCTCACTGATGATGCAGATCGTGAGAACGAAGGAGACCTTATTGTAGCAGCCCAGAAAGTGACTCCCAAGGCTATAAACTTCATGGCTAAGCACGGTAGAGGTCTTATTTGCGCTCCTATAACCCAGCAGCGTGCCAAGCAATATGGCTTACAGCGTATGGTTCTAGATAACAGGGAATCCTTCAAAACAGACTTTACGGTCTCTGTGGACGCAGCAAAGGGCGTGACGACCGGAATTAGTGCACAAGACCGGGCGAAGACGATCAAGATTCTTTCCAGTAAAAAAGGTAAACCAATGGACCTTATTCAGCCTGGGCATGTCTTTCCTTTACAAGCCAAGCATGGTGGAGTCTTGCAGAGAGCTGGTCATACAGAGGCTGCGGTTGATTTGGCTAGATTAGCAGGCTTCGATGAATCGGCAGTCATATGTGAGATTCTCAAAGAAGATGGGAGTATGGCGCGTTTGCCAGAGCTTGTTGCCATGAAGCACGAACATGGGCTAAAGCTCTCAACGATACAGCAATTGATCGAGTACCGCAGACAGAAGGAGAAGCTGATTGAATGTGTCCAGAAAATCAAAATGCCTACGGATTATGGGGTTTTTGATTTGTACATGTATCGTTCGGTGCTAGACGGCCAAGAGCACTTAGCTTTGGTTATGGGTAAAATTTTAAAGACAAAACCAACTTTGGTTAGAGTGCATAGTGAGTGTTTGACTGGAGATGTTTTTGGGTCACGTCGATGTGATTGTGGAAACCAGTTACATGATGCCTTAACGATGATTAGTCAGGCTAAGTCTGGTGTCTTAGTTTACATGCGTCAGGAGGGGCGAGGTATAGGTTTGGCGGCTAAACTTCAAGCATACAAGTTACAGGAGCAAGGTTTAGATACGGTTGAGGCGAATATAAAATTGGGTTATCCTGCTGACTTACGTGAATATGGTATGGGAGCACAGATATTGTGTGATTTGGGAGTCCATAAAATGCGGCTCATGACAAATAATCCTAAAAAGGTTGTGGGTTTAGCAGGTTATGGCTTAGATCTTGTGGATCAGCTTCCTATTAAAGTGAAGGCCAATCTTCACAATAGACGCTACCTGCAGACAAAGAAAAAGAAGATGGGTCACATACTTTAGATCAGGCTTTATTTTTATGAAAAGTTCCGGAGTCGTTCAAATTCCACAAGAGGTAGAAGGTAAGGTATCCATTGTTGCAAGCTTATTTAATAAAGAATATGTAGATGCTTTAATAGACTCTGCTACCAAAGTGCTAGGTAATCATAATGTTACTGTGGAACGAGTACCCGGCTCTTTTGAAATTCCTCTGGCAGTAAAGAAGGTTATCAAGAAGCAGTCACCTGCTGTTGTCATCGCGTTTGGGTTGATTTGGGAGGGAAAAACAGTCCACGCGGAATTAGTTGCCAATAGTGTGACAAACGAGCTTATGAGGTTAAGTGTCGATTTTGAAATTCCAATCCTTCACCAAGTACTTCTTGTAAAAGATGAAGAACAAGCTATGGAACGCTGTTTCGGTAATGACTTAAATCGTGGTCGCGAGGCAGCGGAGGCGGCTAAGTATTTGTTAGAATCGGTTCTAGATAAACACTCTAAGGGGTTGTAAGAAATGGGAAAACGTAGGGATGGTCGAAGATTAGTGATCCAGTTTTTGTATCAAAATGATTTTGTGGCTACAGATAATTTAGATCAAACACTTTCTGAATTCGTAGAGCTTACAGAACCATCCAAGAAGTTATGGGAATTTTCAGAGCCTTTGATAAGAGGCGTTTTAGTAAAACGTGATGAGTTAGATAAGCGCATTAAGAAATATTCTGCTAATTGGGATTTTGAGCGTATTGCTTCTGTTGATAAAAATGTTCTGCGTTTGGCTTTGTATGAGATGCATTACAAGGAGGAAGTTCCACCTATAGTGGCCATGAATGAAGCAATTGAGCTCGCCAAGTCGCTCAGCACTGACGAATCTGGGAGGTTTGTCAATGGGATTCTAGATCGTGCTAAAGGCGATTTAAAGCGATCACTTAGGTAGCTTATGTTTCGTATTCCGAAATAATTTCCTTCAGCCGCTTAACAATAAGGGGTGTTCCGTGAACAAAATTTTTGGCGATTGATTCACGATATTCCTCAAGACGTGTCTCGAAATTTTCAAAATGCTCGGGCTTCGGGTTTCTATCGAAGCTGTAATCACCATAGGCTAGCTTTCTTATAAAATGAACATTTATCCACTGCTCTATAAGGCCTGCTAGTGGGAAACACATAATAGGTTTGCCGTAATAAAGGGCTTCTGAGATAAGGTTATGTCCTCCATTGACAACGGCATAACGACAACTTGCGAGGTCTTTGAAAATTTGTCCTTCGTTAAAGTTCCGGTAGGTAATGTTTCTCTCAACACCTTCCTTGCCTGCTCCATAGAAAATAATTTTTCGGTCAAGTTTATGCAATGTTTCAATAAGAGTTGGAAACTTAGGGACGCTTAAATAAACAAAGATATGATCACCCTCTTTGGATCTTACCTTCTCTACCACAGGACGCACCACAGCGGGAAAAATTTCATCGGAGACTCCTGGCTTAGTAGGTGGAGTAAAGAAAGAGACGATCAGATTTCTCTTTGTAAAATCGAATAATAGATAGTCATTTAGCATGGTGAGAAAGTAGATCTTTTTGAGATTGTCTGGCACTTCATATTCACATGCTTTCAATATGTGTGTGTGATCAATAGAGATGCATGGCGTTCCTGATATGAGAGCATAGATTGGGGTAAAGAATTCTCGATCAGAGATAATGAGGTCGGGTTTGAAGTTTTTAGCAAATTTTCTAAGACGGTAGCATATCAGAGGAATTTGCAGAGTGCGTAATAAAATCTGTCCAATAGTTCCTGCAAGGTCTAGTTTTTGGTTTTTGTATTTGGTGCGCAGCACAGGGAGATCCAGCACAGGATATTGTTTTTTAATTGTTTCAAGCACGCGTCCTCCTCCTGCGAAATGAAATTTGTGTTCAGCCAGATGAGGAACAATGGAGAGCGTGCGCATAATGTGTCCATTCGTGTTTCCCATGACGCCGTATAAGATTCTTGCCATATGGGATTCAAAACAAACTTATGCTAAAAGTCAAAATCTAGAGCATTTTTGCATTAAAATTAGATATTCATTTTTGTCATGCCCTGCTTCAGTACCGGGTATCTTTGGGTATCCAAGTGTTCCTATATTTTGCGTGGGATTGATCCCCTGATAATTTAGTGCAGATCCAAGCATCATTCGGCTACGCATAGATCTCTAGAGGCTTCACTGGTCAAGCCAGAGAATGGACAGGCCTAATTAAGCAGGGTTGCCTGTTCATTACAAAATGCACCATTGTCATGATTCAAAACACCAGTGACACGATACGTTGTCTCGGGTTCGGACACTATCTCATCACATACCTAGAACAGGTTTTAGGCCATCTGTAAGTTCAGTCAAAAGATGGGGTGGTCTAAATTATTTTAAAAATAGTCTTAAATAATATAAAATTCTCTTCTAAGATATAATTTATTGCTTTTCACTGTCATCTAGGGAAGTTATGACATTGGTTAATAGAGACTAATGTTCAAATAAATATGACAAAGTTAGCAGGATCGGAGCCTCCTATTGTGAGCAAGGGGGACTGGGGACTATTGAGACAAGTAGGTGCTGTCTTTTATGGTAAGCTTGCTTCAACTGCTCTAAATGCAGGAATCAAGGTATTCATAGCCTCCTTTTTCTTAGTCCAGGGTAATGGTGTTTTTGCCATTCATCTTTCTATAGTCGGAGTAGTGGGTTTGTTAGCGACCATGGGCTTTGGTAATGCAATCTTGAAGCTCAGCGCATCCCATTACAAGGATGAGATTGATATCCTTAAGCAAGATTATGTCACTATGATCACTGCAGCCTTATTGATCCTATTCACTATACCGGTTCCTTTAATTTGGGTTCTCGCAGAGTCTTTAGCAGAACATTTTGGAGGAGATGCAACTTCGGCACTCCTATTCCAAATAAGTGCACTCACTCTTATTCCGCACTGTATGTTGGAGATTAATGTCGAGGTGATACGGGGAATAGGTAAGTCTTATGCTTATGTTGTCTTTAAGGAGGTAGGGATTGCAGGGGTGATGCTTATTTCCATGTTCATGATGATGCAATCAAGCGTAGAAGACATATTAATTCCTGTGAAGTCTCATGCAATAGGAGTTATTGTTTTTTCTTTATTATGCTTCCTTATGGTCATTCGGTCACTTTACTTAGGAAAATCAAAGAAAGTCAGGGGTGGGTCAGGACATAGCTTGTGGTATTTGATGCAAATATCTTTGCCCATGATGTTGTCCAAGGGCCTCGTCTTTATTCTGCCTGGTATTCCTATCTTGGTCTTAGGATTTTTTACAGATAGTAAGGAAGTAGGTATTTACTGGATGGCTTATGCTTTAAGCTTATTTGCCAGAGTGATATCTTACAGCATGAATGTTGTGGTTGCTCCCGCTATAGCTTCTCATTACAAGCTTGGTGAACATGATCAGCTTCTCAATATAGTAAAACGTTCTGTAAGGCTCACTTTTTGGATTTCACTGCCCATATTGCTGGGCATGATGGCTTTGAGCAGCAAGATTATGGGAATTGCAGGAGCTGAATTTATTTCGGGATGGCCAGTGATGTGCGTTTTTCTGGTAGCACATTTAGTTGATATGATTTGTGGTCCGGTTGGCTATTTATTAACTATGACAGGTAAGGAAAGAGTCTTTGCTGTGACGACATCTATTTGCACGTTTACGACGGTTGTCACATTGTTTGTGCTTTGTCCTTTATTTCAAGGTTTAGGGGCAGCGCTTGCCTATTTAGTCTTTTTTGTAATATGGAACTTAAGCTCTATAAGATTTATCGAAAGACACCTAGGTTTTAGTCCGATATATATACCTGGAATCACAAAAGTAAGCTTGAAGAAAAAAGAAGCATAAAAAACTTGAGCCCGCTAATAAGTGGACTAGAAAGGAATAGTGAAATTTCAAGAGATATTAGGTTACATTACGATTGTTAAGGGGGCGGGATTGACAGTTCCTATGTGTATGTTGGAAGGTATTACACATTTCAATTACATTCATTTCAATCTATTTGGTTGGAAAGTGGTTAACCTTGACCTTTCACCATTGTTTTGGGCGGGTATTATCATAGGTCTCTTAATGCTTATTGCAGGTCTGTATGTAGTGGCAATGGCTGAAAATCAAAAGACTTCTTCAGTTTGACATTTCTCCAAGAATAAAAGGATTTGCTCTTCTAACTCGCAAGTAAAGGTTCTCACCTCGTGATTTTGCTTAGGTATGGTCCATAGGTATTTAGGTTCTCTGGCAGCTTGGTAGATTGATTCTACAAGTGCAACCGGCATTCTTACATCGTGCTCAGCAGCTAGCAAAAGGATAGGGCATTCCAGCTTTTTTACTGCCAGCAAAGAATTAACCGCATCAAGGTCAAACTTCATTTTTCTCTCAATTTTAGAATAGGTAACAGTCATAAAGGGGAATTCTGGCAGACCATATAAGAGTTTTCCATGGTGAGCGAGCGTCGCCTTGAGCGTATCAAATGGAGCATCTGCAATGATACCTGAAATCTTGGCATGGGTTTGATCTAGCTGTTTTGCACCAACATGAATGGCTATTACTGCGCCCATAGAGGTGCCCCAGAGAATCGTATTGGTTATGTTGTGGGATCCGAGATAAGCAAGTGCAGATATGATATCCTGCTGTTCATAATAACCAATAGTTGTAAGACTACTTTCGCTCTCTCCATGACCTCTTAAGTCCAGAGCAAGAACGGGGAAACCATTTTTCTGTGCTACTCTAATGTAAGAAAGCATCGATTCCTTTCTAGCTCCTAGTCCGTGGATAATCAAAATAGTCGGTAAATTGGCGGTTCCCTTTGTTAGCCACCAAGCTTTAAGATGCAGGTTATCATTGGTAACAAGTGTAATGTTTTCGTAGTCGAGACCGTATGAGGCGGGTGTTTTGTTGGGGATCTTAAAGCTTGGAACTGTAGTTGCCACATGGGCTAGGTAATGGGAAACGACTTCTATAAGAATATATAGAGTGAAAATAGTGAGAAGTGCATAGGGCCATAGTTTATTTCCCCATTGCTTGATATTGGCTTTTTGGGTTTCAATTCTAGGCATATTAGATATTCCAATACATACAATCTGCAAAGTCCTAGGGCTTGTCTAATAAATAGGACGCAGATAAATGATAGTCAAATTTTTGAATTAGTATCTAGGAAGTAGTCCTTGATTTCCTAAAAGCTTCGATTAAAAAGTTACCAGGGTCTCTTATTTGATACCATAAGGCATAGAGGTATGATGAAATCGTTTTTGGGTCTAATAGTGCTGTTGTTGTTTCATAACGCATCAGCCTTTTCTAATGACCTTAGAGCATTCAAAATAGAGGATGTTAAGACCTTAAAAGCTAACTCAATCTTGGGTAAGAGAGTTCGTATCAATGCAAGATCTTCTGCTATGGCAGTAGAGACTTGCTTTCTCATAAATGGGAAGCCAAAAGATGTAAGGGCTAGCATTATGAAGTGGGACCCTTCCAAACATAAAAACTCAGGAGTTATTTTGCATAGAAGGATTGGAAAAGGCATATCTGAAAAAAGTTTTTCGGACATGCAATTGACGCGGGCTAGGCGCAGGGGTGTATGGATGTTAAATCAAACGGGTGAGCTTAGAGACACTAAGTTTCCTCTAAATCTAAGCAATGTTGAAGCTAACGAACTATTTAAGATATATGAGGGGCATGGTAAAAATTTAGACAAGTCACTAAATGATATAAATAAGGCTTGGCGAACAATAATTGCAAGCAGGTCTTTGGCCTTTAAGAGGGGTGGCTTGAATAAGCTGTCTACCTATGATAATTCCGGGAGGTCGACCAGCATCTCTACGGAACTCAAAAAGGTGATTTCTGGTTTGCCAGCTCTAAAGCAAGATTTTGACCCCATACTAAGAAGGATTCTATCTGGGGGAGGAAATCCAGATTTCTATTTTGAGCACATCTTAATTCAAGGAGATATGGCCTTTCTGGCAGGATGTTATCTGCAATCTGAGTTGCAAAACAAACTATTCCTAAGCGATATGCAATTTTACGTCAGTCACACTATTTATGGGACCTTTGTGCTCTATCAACTCGAGCCATATCCTGAGGATTCTAGCAAAACTTTAGTCTGGAGGTTAGATATTGTTTTAGCGCCACCAATCATAGGAGGCGGCGGTATGGAACGAATGGCTTCAGCAAATGTTCTGCTCCAAGAGGTAAAAAAAGTTGTTAAATTATTACATATCGACTTAAATTAAGCCTCGTTAGAGGAACATTAGAATATTAAGAAAAAAATAATGCGAATTAGTAGGAGAGGTATAAGTGTTAGACATCATATGTAACTGTCATTGGAAAAAGATATCTGTTGTCTTTTTGGTAATCTCGTTGAGCTTCCTATCATACTCTGAAGGGGGTATTTATGATTATGAAGCTGATGCTGATCTTCGAGTAGAAGAGGAGGAAGGTATCCCCGTATCTTATGAGTTTTCAGCAGACTATTCTCACGTATTTGATGGTGATTTGAAGCAGGGTAATCGCGATCTCGGTTCAATTTCTGAGGACACCTACGACGCTGAATTAGTCGCCTCAATTCCTCTCACCTATGGCACTTATTTGCGCCTCGGAGCAGGTTCAGAGGGTTTCTTATTCTCCGATGTTGGGAGAGCACCCATTTCGGAGCGCCTTATTTCTACGTATGCAGTACTGGGTTTTGATTATGAATTATCAGATCAGTGGCTACTTCGTCTAGAGGCGCGTCCCGGTTTATATAGTGATTTTGAAGATATCACTTTTAGTGATGTGAATGTTCCTCTCATTCTAGGAGGTACTTATCTAATAGATTCCAACTTGCAGTGGATAGTTGGTATGCTTGTTGATCCTTGGTCCGATATAGCCGTGATACCCGCTGTTGGAGTGAGATGGCAGTTTGCAGATGCTTGGATTCTTAACTTCATTCTTCCTAAACCTAAGCTTGAATACGAGGTGAATGGGTCTCTTACTCTATTTATTGGTGGAGAATTCAAAGCTGGTAGCTTTCGTGTAGGTGAAGATCTAGGAACTGATTCAGGAATGCCTCGTATTAATGATTCTATCGTTTCGTATATGGAAGCACGTGTCGGGGGAGGTTTGAATTATTCTATTACAGAGTGGCTTTCTGCAGAAATAGATGGTGGTATTGTTCCTTATCGTAGATGGGATTATATAGAGGATAGTTTGCAGATTAAGAATGACTCAGCTCTTAATCCCTATATTCAGATCGGTATCAAAGGCGCTTTTTGAGCTCTCAAGATATGTAGATTCCTATACGCTCCATAATTAAGCTAACGGCTTCACCTAATGGGATATTACCCTGCAAGTTGACTTCGCATCCTGAAGCAGCGGCTAGTGTGTCCATTTCGTTGCGTATCGACAGTAGAGCAGTTTCGAGATTCCTGAAAATAAGGACAAAATCAGCTGTTTGAGGTGCTATTCCAACTCCACAATGAATAGTTTGGGTGCCAATATGAATCCAACTTTGAATGGGTTCTGTGGGCTCAGGGGTATTAACAACCAATTGAACCATTCCTTTTTTAAGTCCTAATATTTGTTGGGATTCTGCTTCATGAAGGGCGAGCTCAGTAACCGCGCAAGGGATTAGCTTTTGTATAAGCAAACGCACATAGCAATAGAGAAGCTCAGAATCCTTCTCTAGTGATTCTACTGGAGCTTTAAGAATCTCTTCAAGGCGATCAGTCAGTTTGGAAAAAGAAGTGACAGTGGGTAGATGTCTAAAACCCCATACGGGTATAGGAATGGCTAGGCCGCTTTTGAGGAAGAGATTATTTACCTGCTTGTCTGACAAAAAGAGAAGTTTTAATCCGCTAATTGAGTCAGCGGCAGAGGAAGCAACTACGGCCCCTTTTTGAAAGCCTAGCGAACTCTTTATGCCACTACAGGAACTAAAGCACACATTAAAATTCCAATCAGAGCAGATTTTTTGAGCCGTTTCATCAATGGCCACTAACTCAACAAGTGTGGGGATAACAGCTCGTAAATGAAGCCTTGCTTGGATGTGTTCTGATGACATGTTCATTTAAACTGGATGATGCAAAAAAGACTAGATAACCTTAGCAAGATCTTGACCCTAAGAAACATAAAACACTCATTGTAGTATCACTTTTGGATACATTTTCATCGAATCTCCTTTCTTTGAGGCTCGTCTTCTCTGTCTCCAATGATTTCGATAAATTTATGGCATATTAATTACTAAAGGCACCCTTTTGACAAAGTGATTTCTTGTCCCACGGCTTTGGCAAGGATCTGGCTTGGATGGGCATTAGGTTTTTGGTGTTTAAGATTGTTGATGATGCTTTGGTAATCACTTGGTCGACGCTCCCAATTGTCCAGTATTTTACATAAATCACGCGGCTTTCTAATCACACGTATAAGACCGTGCTTAGTGCCATATTTAATATTGAGCCATTCTTGAGGCATGATGCCCCCTATGCCATTCATAATCAGTGGACATTCTGTAAGAATAGCTTCGCTTAATGTTCCCGCACCTGGGCGCGTAACTGTTGCGGAGACAGATTGCAATAATAAGGGCATATCTTCCCAATACCCCAAAGCTTTTACCTTAAGCTTACCCGGGCGATCAGACCAACGTTCTACGCGATTGAGCCTCGCTTCATCTCTCCCACATAATACGATGACTTGGAGAGGTTTATCTCTTTGGCGTAATGCTCTAAGAATAGGAATATGATTATTGGCCCCCACAGCTCCAGTAGATAAAAGTAAAGTAAAGGAAGAGGGACTAAGATCCATTTGACCGAGAAACTCTTCTTTTTTAGCCAAGGTGCATGCTTTATCAAAAAACTTGGGGCGTAGCAGAAATCCTCCACAGAATATTTTTTCTGGCTGCATGCCTAGTTTGATGGCCGCTTTGCAAGTCTCAGCTACACCTCCTATAAAAAGATCTGCCTTTGGGTTGACCCAGTGCTTACTAAAGCCATAGCCTCCAAAAAATTCTGTGCTGATGGTAACACACCTAAGGTGGGCTGGCCCGCCCAAAGTCTCTACAGCGTATTCGAAAAAACCGTGATTGAGGTGGGCGTGCGTGCTAACCAGAACTTCCGGTTTAAAATCTAAGAGCAATTTCTTAAATTTTTCAGCTCCGATAAGCTGGCTGGCTTGGCGGTGGATACCCATGATTTCTAGATAATTAAAATAGAGATGATGAAGCCTAGGGAAAAAGCGTTGTATCCAGTTGTAAATTTCAACACCAAGAGCATAGATGAAGTGAGTAGATTCTAGTGCTTGGTGGACACGAACCTCCCAGTCAGTGAGTTTGTTGGCCCAAGCTTTAAAAGATTGGGCTCGCATGTCATGTCCGCCGCCTGTGCTGGATGTGATAACCAAAATACGCATTTTTAAATGAGACTACTTCTTACCGAGAAACTTAAATAATCCTATTCCAGGTAAACAAAGCAATCTTTCTTTTATCGTATAACAGTCCTGTCCAAATGGGCCCGCGAACATGAATAAGGCAAGGATGAGGCATGCGGGGAAGAAAGAAATCTTGAAAGTAAACCAAACAGAAAGGTGAAAGAGCACTAGACCAAGACCCCATGCTTTCAATAAACAGGGGCGAAAGGCAATCACTAAAGATACAAACTGTAGATAGGTCGCACTAATAAGCAAAGGCCAGCTCCAAGGACCGATTTCTATCAAGAAAGCACCAAGCTGTGTCTCGGTGTTTGTTTCCAAGAGTCGAGTGGCGACATGTATAGACATGGAGAGTGGGTGAAAGGCAGATACTTCTCCTAAGGCCAACTGATAGAGAGCACAAACGATTTTGCCCAATCCAGACATCGAGTAAGTCATCAAAATAAAAGCAAGAGTATACCATATGGTCTGTAAGGTTTGAAGTTTAGTCATGCGAGAGACCCCAGAGGCAATAGCATTCCAACCATGTGGAAGAAAAATGAGCAGGAAGGCACTTAGGTGCCACAAGTGGTAGGAATGACTTATTTTTCCGTAGGAATTTTGTAGGGCCTGTGCCAGAAAAATTCCTAGGAACGCTACGAGTCTGGCCCATCGATAGCCAGGTGAGATTGCCCCAAGCATGGTGCCGAAAAGAAAGAGAAAGAGGATACCTCCAACAGCTATTCTTACAGACCCTTCCGGAAGCCAGTTGAGCCAATATACTGGCCAGAGCGTATCAAATGCGGTTGTCTCAAGTAAATCTGGCCAACGGCGTAAATAGGGAACTGCCATGAAAAAGAGACCACAGTAGTAGCAGCGAATAAAAGTCTGACCACTGATAAATCGCTGAGTTAGTTTCTCCCAAACTTTCACCATCTCGGAACTAGAAATAGAGGTAGTATGTGCGCTAAACTTCTTTCTAAAGGACATGGATACTCAGGGAATAGTGATTGTTTGGACTGGAGTGACTTTGACTTCACCTGTTTTCCAGCGTTCAAGTGGGTCGTAGTTAATTTCAATCAGTTGGTAAATGGATTTTTGGTTATCTAAGTAGTTGCTTTCAAAAACTCTTTTGGCTGTGTGGTATTCGTCGGTCTGATTTTCTTCTAAGGCTTTGGCCATCGTTGTAGCGAGTCTCGGAACTTTAATAGAATTTGGGCTAGGCACAATGCCTTTGGCTTCATTGTAAATAATTGGAGGTGAGAAAGTCTGTTCTCCATAGGTGATGATTTGAAAGTTATACTCTGCTGAAGGGTTAGGCGTTAGGGCAAATAAAAACCATGAAAAGAAGGGAAAGATCTCCATTTTGGGAGTTCCTAGAAAGATTAGTCCAAGTAAGCAGTAGCCGCTTAAAAATGTTGTAAAAAGCTTATGGCGTAGGCGATAGTGCTGCATAGTTTCTTTCAATTCCCAAAAACAATGAAAAGGGTGCTTGAGGATCCATATGGTTTCAAGTTTGAAGTGTGGTTCGGCTCAGACTGATATTCAAGGAAATGCATATTTTTCTAAAGTATGTTTACGAGCAAGCCGAGGTATTTTGTGATTAGATATGCAAATAAAGTTCTTTAAAGGTGTTTAACTACTTATTTGTCATTGATCTGTGAGTAATAATAGATATACCGGAATTAGTTATGAATAAATTAAGCGTGTTCTTGTTGATGTTTTCCCTTGGAATAAATGTCCAAGCAGGTGTTTCTACCCCTAGTGTGGATCCTGTTGACCCAGGAGTTGAAGTGATGGAGCAGCCATCGAGTGAGCCTAAAGCTTGGTATTTCCAATTAGATGCTCGTCCAACATTTGTTGAATCTTTGGAAATCGATTCCATTAAGCGTGGACTTGCTACGGGGCCTGGTGAGATTGATTTTGATCCTGGAGTTGCTATGGGTTTCACCCTAGGTGCAAACCCTCTTAAATATCTGGCGGTAGAATTACAACTTTCGGGCTCATATAATGACATTGATGGATTAGGTGATGGTTATCTCGTGCAAGCACCTATTACGGGTAACTTAAGGTTTGAATACCCCTTCACCATCTTTGATCAGCACGAAATCGTGCCCTTTGCTGGGGGAGGCTTTGGCGGTACTTTCATTACCTTACAAGATATCTTCTTTGTCAATGATCAAGGTGGTGAAGTGGATGGCGATGGCTACAAAGTCGTTCCCCTTTGGCAAGTAACAGCTGGGGTAACATACCGTTTTAGTGAGAGATGGTATGCTAAAGTCGCTTATCTTTATCAAGAGACATTTGATCTTGACGTTTTATGGGGGGGATTAGGTGCGCAATCTAGTAGATTAGAAGTGGGCGAACTCGGCACCCACTCAGTCAATGTATCATTCGGCTTTAACTTTTAGAGTTTTGATCATCTTTATCGAGAAGTCTCAACATTTAATATTGAGACTTCTAGTTTTAACTCCGAATGATGCAGTAGGGACTTAAAGATCTGTGCAAGATCTTGTTCTCTGGAGACATAGAGACTCCTAGTGGGATTACCTTTTTGACACATCTTCGTCGACTCACTTTTGCTAGGGGCTCAAGCTTTTATGCATCTCGTTCAACTTCTATTGCATCATCGAGCTTAAAATCTTGCTTACAAAGCATCGCGCTTTATCTATATTCCACATAAGGCTATGTCTAAATTTCGAGTGTTATTTGTTTGTATGGGGAATATTTGTCGTTCCCCTGCTGCTGAAGGGGTATTCACATCCTTAGTTGCAGAAGAGGAGTTGGAGGACAGGATTGAAATTGATTCAGCAGGGACCATTAGTTTTCACGAAGGCAACCCCGCTGATCCGAGGATGTCTGCTGCAGCTGCTGATCGTGGATATAAATTAACAAGTCGAGCTCGTCAAATCAAACAGAAGGACTTAAGTGCTTTTGACTTAGTCATCACGATGGATGATGACAACTATGATAATGTTTTGGCACTTTCCGAAGATAAACAAGAGCGCGAAAAGGTGAAAAGCTTTTGTGATTATTGCAAGGAGCATAGCGACCAAACAGTGCCCGACCCATACTATGGAGGTGCGGATGGTTTTGAGCATGTCTTGGATCTTTTAGAAGATGGTTGCTCGAATCTTCTTATGGATATCAAAAAACAATTAAGCTAAGCGTGCTTAATTAGCGTCTTTTCTACTGGCTATCTTACCTAGAGCAAAAATCAAACATCCTGTTATCAGATAAGCAATTATAAATTGTGGGGCCTCATAAAAACCCAGACTTATTTGAATAATACCTTGGTTAATGGTGTATGCATGGATAATTCCTAACATGGATAAAACTGCTCCTATACAGCACCAAAGAAAAGCAGCCCTAAACCTATGCTCAATTAGGCAAACAGTTAGTGAGGCTAAAATCATGCTAGTTATAAGGAAACCCTGATTGAGAGCGATCATTCCTTCAATATGAATATCTTGTATAATAAAGTTATTTAGAGCGTCATCGAGTGAAGTTCCTGTAACTCGTAAAGTGCCTTCAATAAGGAGAAGCGCCCAGCCGGCAAAAGCCGGAATTAAGCCTAAAGAAACAGCTAAAGCATGGTGTTTGGGGGTTTCATGAAAAGATTGGGCCATCATGATGATGCCAATCCAGAGCAATATCCCCAGTGTAGCTTCCATGGGAACAACTTTTAGAACAACGGTTACGGCACCCAACAGGCAGAGGATCGAGATAATGATGGCATTTAAGGCCGAATAGCCAATACGCGCACCCATCGTTTTCCAGCCTGGATGTCCTATGTAGATCGTGGTTGGAAATGGGCTTCCCATGAAAGCAGCAGAGAGAGTTCCAAAGCCGTTCATGAGAAGGGAAGAACGTGTATGAAAAGAGTCACCAGCAGCCTCAGCACTCTCAAGGTTTTGTAACGAACCTATTACGCTAAATAGCGCCATGGGTATAATCACAGACAAGTATTTCCAGCCCTCTTCTAGGAGAATAAACGGTACGAGTTTATGGATAAAAATGCTTGGTAAATAAAGACCCAGTGCAACATTTGCTGCGGGTGGTTCGCGAAACTCAAAGTGACCAAGTGACTTTAAAATCCAAGCTAGAGCAGTTCCTACAAAGACAGCTACAAGCCCTCCTGGGAGATTCAACGGGAGTTTCATGTTGGAGGCATAAAAGAGTATGATCAGTAAGGCGGGAACTAATGCGACAATAGGAGAAGCAAAAATTTGAAAGACAAACCCCATTGCTATAAAAGTGATAGCAATTCCAGCTAAAGCGGAGAGTAACGCTGCTCTAGGCGTATGTCTTCTTATATAATCACCACAAAAGGCACCTATGGTTTCTAATAAGCCGCTTACCAAACAGGCAAAAAGCCCAATCATCCAAGTAAGCTCAACATCTTTGGTTTGTTGGTAGACAGGAGCCATCACTAAAGATATGAATGCAATCAAGCTGACGGTATTGATACCGTAAGGCAATGCCGTGATGTCATTTCGACCTGTTTTCTTTGCCAAGCGGTACGCTTGCCATGAATAAAATACGTTTCCCACAAAAATGGAAAAAGCTGCACCTGGAAGAATGCGAGTGATGATTAACTCAGGTGGAAGGCCGCATAACAATGGGCACAGTATCGAGATTAACATGAGTTGTAAGAGGTTGTCTATAAATAGGCCGATAAAACCATCTAGATCACCACGTACAAATATCTTGGGAGTGTTATGACTCATGTTTAAACTGAACTCTTAAGTTGGATATCTTAGTAAAAGATTACAAGAAGAAGACTGAAGAAAAGCAAATCATTAAGACATATCATGAAAGTATTTATAACAGGAGTAAGCTCAGGAATTGGGCTTGGTTTAGTAGAGTATAACCTAAAGCAGGGAGCTGAAGTTTATGGAGTGAGTCGACGTCCTTGTCCAATAGATGAAGCAACATTTTGCGCTTTAGATATCACGGATTCGAAAGCTGTTCAGAAAAATCTCGAGCTTTTACTCAAAGATGTAGAAAGCTTAGATTTAGTAGTATTAAATGCTGGTATTTTAGGAGAAATCAAGGATTTAAAAGATACCTCACTTCATGATCTTAGAGAAATGATGGAGGTAAATCTGTGGGCAAATAAAACGCTCTTGGATGCATTATTTCATATCGTTTCGGAAATCAAACAAGTGGTTGCCATTTCATCTGGTGCGGCTGTTAATGGAAATCGAGGTTGGGGAGGATATGCTCTTTCAAAAGCAGCATTGAATATGTTGATTCAGCTTTATGCTAGAGAACAGGAGCAAACACACTTTATTGCTTTGGCTCCTGGGTTAGTAGACACAGCTATGCAAGATTACTTATGTGGAGGCAAGGTCGATCTGAGCCAATTTTCTTCTCTACAAAAACTCATGAATGCGCGTGGCACTGATGCGATGCCTAATCCTCAAGAAGCAGCTGCGAAACTAATGAAGGTAATGCCAAGTTTAATACTTAAGCCATCTGGTGAATTTGTAGACATAAGAAAGCTAAAATAGCTCCTAGATATTATTCTCGCCAAAGGATATGAAGTTTGACCCAGCTAGTGCGGCCCAGGTTGAGGCCTTCAATGGTCTTTTGTTGGTAACCATTGGAGGTGAGTTGATCAATGGCTTCCCCAAGGCTTTGATGGTGTTGTAATTCTGCTGGCTTAGGGAAAATATCTTGGCCGGTTAGATGTTTCCAGAAGTCGCCAAGATTCCATTCTCTTTCACGTAAAACAAAAAAGGTTGGACCGCGTTGTGAAAAGGCAAGTGCGGTAATCGCATCCAGACTCTGGGGCTCATTCCAAAGTCTATTACTGTAAAAAATCAGACTGGGTTCGAAATAACGATAGCCAAAGAAACGTGTATTCTCTGGCATGCTTCGCATATGCTCCTTAAGCTGGAGTGCGGGAACGGTAGGTTTAATAGAGGCTACTCCAAAAGCAAAGCCCAGGCTACTTAGGGTGCAGGCACCCAATATGAGCCAGTAAGTTCTCATGTTTGCTTGAAAAGTTAGAGCAATGATGCCTAAGAGCCCTACGGAAAAGCCTAGCAAGCATTTTTGCAATGGTATCCATTTTTCTGGAAAAGGTAGAAAAAGGCAGAAGGATAGAAAGGTTATAGGGATAAGACTGATTAGTCCAACCAAGAGCCAAGTGCTAAAAGATGAAATGCTTTTTACCCTAGCTGAAAGTGTTTTTCCAGATTCTATGTAAGCTCCAAAAAGTAAGCAGAGTGCTGGAAAACCTGGTAAAATATAGTGGGGGAGCTGGGTAGCATAGAAAGTGAAAATCAAAAGAGGGCTTATAAACCAGGCCAAAAGGAAAGCGTGTCTGACATCATAGTGATAGCGAAGGTTTGCTATCATTGGAATAAACTTAGTAGACCAAGGAAAGAAGCTAATCCAGAAAGTGATGAGGTAGAATACAAAAAGAAAGGTTCGGCCATTAAACGCTTCTGTCCCGCGTTTGACAATATGTTCGTTAATTCCTTCGGCCCAGAAGCCTCCTTTGGTTATAATTAGAGCTGGTATGCCCCATGCTGCCACTATAAGCGTTGCTATACTTAGCCCTAAAATAGGTTTTAGAGTCAGCCAGGTTTTTTCTATAGGCTTTCGCCGAAAAACGAATCGATAGAGCAAAAGGGTGAGAATAGGGACAAAGACAATGATAGGGCCTTTTGCAAGAAATCCGAAAGCCATTCCACCGTATAATAGACCAAACCATTTCCATGGATAAACTTCAGAGGTTCGCTTCTTGATAATGAGCTCATAGAGTGCTATATGGACGAGAACTACTCCTAGTATCATCGGGGCATCCGCAACCGCTAATCTTCCATGAAGTAGGACTTGCAGGGTAGTCAAGTAACTAAGGCCGGCAAGCAGGCCCACACGTTTATTACCAAACCAACGGAACCCTATCCAATAGAGTACAAGCGCGGTAAGTAGAGTAGATACTATGGTGTGCAAGCGTGCGGCGAATTCATTAATTCCTAAAGCCATGTAAGAAAAACGCATCATCCAGTAAGTCAAAATAGGCTTATCAAAGCGAAATTGTTGATTGAATGTGGGAATGATCCAATCATGCCGGTCCATCATTTCCACAGTCGCTTGTGAGAAGCGTGGTTCATCGCGGTCAATGAGAGGTGCATACATTGCTGCCGGAACAAGCAGGATCAGACCTAAGATGAGAAGAAAACTAAGGTTCGTGGCGTGGGAATGTGCGAGTGGGGTGGTTGATCCCTTTTCTTGTTTCATGATGTGTGGGTCATTGGCTTCTAGCCTTTAATAGGAGGAAACCATTGATACAGCATCATATAGACTAAAACACCGCTAACAGAAACATAAATCCATATTCCCCAAGTCCAACGGGCAATCCGTTTGTGCTTTTCAAAATTGCCCTGTATAGCATGTTTTAAAGTGATGATGATCATAGGTAAATTCACTACTGCCAGTATGACATGAGGCCAAAGGATGATGTAAAAATAGATAAATCTTACAGAGCCTTCGTGAGTAAATTTTGTGGATCCATGTATAGCGTGGTAGGTCAAGTAGCTAATAAGGAAGAGGCCTGAGACTGTAGTCGCTGCAATCATTGTATTTCGATGAGCAATTTTTTTATCACGTTTAATAAAGATAAGTCCTATGACAAGGAGTAGGGCTGAAAGAGCATTAAGCGTACTGTTGAGAAGCGGGAAATCAAAGTTTTCCATGAGAGAAATAAAGTCCTTAAGGCTAGTAGAGTGTCCTTAGGCCCTGTGCGTCGCGCAGGATGTCTTGAATGAATGCCTTCGCCTGGCTGTCATAATAGCCTCTGACGAAACCTTCCTTGTCAACCAGGGCGAACTTGCTGCTATGCGCATAGCGTCCAATATTATTTCTGTCTTCCTCTGGGTTTTCGACAAAGCCCAGAGCGAAACCGTATCTTGCAATATTAAAGATGGTGTCAGGATGACCTGTTAAAAACCACCAGCGTTTCGGATCAGCACCGTGCAGGTTAGCATACTTTTGTAATTCCTGAGGAGTATCTGTCTCAGGGTCGATGGAAAAGGAAACCAGCTGTAGCTCTACGTCCTGCTTAAGAACTTCGTCCTGCAGAGCTTTCATTCGGCGTGTCATGATAGGGCAAACCGTAGGACATGTGGTGAATATAAAATTAGCGACCCAAACTTTGTTTTTGAGTGATTCTCTTGTGACTTCCGTGGAGGAACGTTCAGTAAGTGAGAACTCAGGAACCTGGCGCTTGGGTATTTCTATGGTGTGTTGATTCGCTAATTTTTGACGCGCTTGGAAATGTTGAAAGACCACGATGGCCAAGAGTCCTGTAATAATAACAGCAACAAAGCGCAAGACCAAGCTAAAGCCGTAAGTGTGTATGAAGGATCGAGAGGGTGTTTCACTCATATGAGGATAATTGATTATGCTTGGTCAAGGGTCATTAAAGCGAGTAAACAAGGAAGGTAAAGAACTGAAGCCAAGAACAAAGCTCTAGCTCTCGGGTAAGTGCGTTCGTTCATGAACCGGAAGCAAAAGGCTAGGAAAGTAGCTCCAAGAATAAACGCTCCTGAAAAATAAATGAGGTTTGTCATACCTGTAAAGAGGGGTAATAAGGATACGGCAACAAGTGCAATACAGTAAAAGATAGCGTGACGAGCAGTGGTCTCTCCCGTGTTGTCGTCGTTAGACAACATGCGGAACCCCGCATTCACATAGTCCTCACGATAAATCCAACTGATAGATAAAAAGTGCGGTATCTGCCAGAAAAAGAGCACGCCAAATAGTATCCATGCACCGGTGTCCCAAGTGCCCTTAGCGGCTACCCAACCGATAACAGGCGGAAGCGCTCCGGGAATAGCGCCTAAGAGTGTATTGAAGGCGGTATATCTTTTAAGAGGAGTGTAGAGCAAGATATAAGATAGAAGCGTTGCTAAACCAATGACAGCGGAGAGCACGTTTACAGCTGCTAATAAGTAGAAGGTACCTATGACTGAGCTAACTACGCCAAAGGCAAGCGCCTCGCCAGGACGAATATGCTTGGCAGGTAGTGGTCTTTGACAAGTGCGTTTCATCAATGCATCCCACTTGCGCTCCATCCATTGGTTCAAGGCAGATGCTCCGGCAGCGAGCAGCCCAGTTCCAAACAAGGTGTGAAGTAAGTGGACATAGTTAACATTTTCATTAGATGCCAGTAGGAAACCTGCAAGAGTTGTGAGCAAGACAAGAACGGTTAATCGAGCCTTAGTAAGTTCAGAATAAATAGCAAACCTGCTTGGTGTTTCGGTTTCCACACCATTAGACGTATCTAGTTCTTCTAGTGTTACTTGCTTTGTATCCATTACACCACTGATTCAACCATTTTTTTAGATCTTTTGATATCCGGGCCTTGAGCCCTGATGCTTTCTGAAAGCTTGTGATGCTGCCAGATAATGAGATTTATCACAACCCCGAAAGCTAGGATTGTTGCCCCATTGGCCACATGCAAAGTAGCTACTTCTGCAGCTTTTAAAGTCAGGACCGTCGCAATGCCCAAAGCTGCTTGAAAAAAAATCAATCCTCCCCATATGGTAATGGGTTTGCGAAAGGGTCTAAAGCTGGAAGCATGCCTGGTTGCTAGCCATATGTAGCTGCCTATAAATAGGGCAATAATACTATAGGCGACTAGGCGGTGTATGAAATGTAGAAAAATCTGAGCAGTAGAAGTTGGTGGCATATGTAAAATTTCGTTACGAAAATCATTTAGTGTCTCAAGATACCCTGGATCTAGGGGAGGAATCACTTTGCCATAATGAAGAGGAAAATCCGGAATAGAGAGACCTGCGTGCTCATGGCGTAATACGGCGCCTATCATCAGCTGAAGGAAAATGACCAGGGTTAGCCCTAAAGTGAATTTGCTTATATTAAAAGGTAGTGGCTGGATATCCTGCCTCTGTGACTTATTAATCCAATAGCGCGATGTCATGACGGCAATACAAGTAACTAAGCAAAAGAAGCTCTGAGCTAATGCTGCATGAAAAATACCTATTTCTGGCAATACAAGAACCACTCGAAGCCCCCCTAGTAACCCTTGAATAATTACGCTAACTACTGCAATGCAAACCATGATTTTGAGAGACTTCCTCCTTTCTTTAATCATCACCCAATACGCTAGAATAAGTGTGAAGAGGCCAACTGCTGATGCAACAAGTCGGTGAGAATGCTCCCAGAAAACACCTCCAACCATTTTACTGAGTGGGTAAAGAAACATGCTTTCTCCAAAAGTTGTCGGCCAATCCGGGACTGCCATGCCTGCTTCCTTGCTAGTGACTTGTCCCCCCAGACATATAAGAAATAGGGTGGAAATGGCCGTAAAGATGGAGAAGTAATGTAGCCCAGGTCGATACTGTATTTGTGCAATTCTATTATTCATGCCAAATTTATTTATAAGTTTAGAATTACCGAAGTCGGAAGAAATTCAAATGATAGTTCAAACTGTTGCATAAGTTATAAGTGCTGCTTTTGTCTTCAAGTTAAAAATTAATAGATGTTTCGGATTCTTTTGATGTATTTCATTTTGAAAAAGTGTATATCGATTTATCTCAATATTCATCAGGCTTTCAGGATATTTTTAAGTTTTTGCTTTGTCCATGATTAAACTTTAAATGGTATTAAAATCTAATTAGATTTAACTTCATAAAAATAAGTATTACTTATAATATTAAATACGTAAAATCATTCTCTTGCATGAAGTGCAAGCCTTGTTTAGAAATGCCCCATGCTTTGGTGCGATGGTTATCGACCTAAAGTTAGTTTAGTAAAGGTCCGATATTCTCTATGGTTCGAGTTAGATGCCGATAGGTGTATTGAGGGTCTTAATCAAAATTAGAAATATATAGATGGCAAACATATTTCCGCGTTGGACAAATTGGTTAGCTATAAAGGTTGTGATAGCGGTCGTTTGTATCAAGACCACTGTGGTCTTGGGCATAACTTATTACTGTACTCCAAAGTATACGCGTGTTGGTTATATGCCTAATCAGCCCATTCCCTATGATCACTCGCTCCACGTTGGTCAGCTAGGCTTAGATTGCCGTTACTGTCATTTTGGCGTTGAACAGGTTGCGCACTCAAATGTTCCAACCACGCAAACATGCATGAATTGCCACAGCCAAGTAAAGATGAACAGCCCGAAGTTGGCCGCTTTGAGAGAAAGTTGGGAAACGGGGACTCCGGTTGAATGGGTTAAGATTCACAAATCCCCAGATTATGTTTATTTCAACCACGCCGTGCATGTTAATCGAGGAGTCAGTTGTTATAGCTGTCATGGTAAGGTCAATGAGATGCGGGTGGTCTGGCATGAACACTCACAGAGTATGGGATGGTGCTTGGATTGTCACCGTGCTCCGGAAAAGAACCTTCGGCCACTGAATGAGATTTATAACTTAGATTGGCAAGCGGACTCCCAGGAATCGCAAATCGAGCAAGGCTTAAAATATGTTGAAGCTTGGAATGTTAATCCTCCAGTAAGTTGTGCAGGATGTCACAGGTAATGAACGAAGCAAATAGCAGTAACGAGATGACGAAGGCGACAGGTAAGCGTTATTGGCGCGGCCTAGAGGAGTACGCAGAGTCGCCAGAGTTTCATTCATGGTTAGAAAGAGAATTTCCTGCTGGCGCTAATGAATTCTGGGGAGGAGACACATCCCGCCGCAGTTTCTTGAAGCTAATGGGAGCGTCGATGGCGCTAGCAGGCTTGGGTTTATCCGGATGTCGTCGTCCTGAAGCTCATATTGTTCCTTTTACGGAGACACCTGAGTGGATGGTGCCTGGGAAAACCGTTCGTTATGCTACGGCATATCCAGGAAGAAGGGGCGCTTTGCCATTGTTGGTAAGTAGCTATGAAGGTCGTCCTATCAAAATAGATGGGAATCATCTTTACAAACCTACGACAGGTGGAACAACTGGTTTTGCCCAAGCATCTATTCTTGACCTTTACGATCCACACCGGTCTAAAATTTGGAAAAAAGATGGAAAGAAAGTTTCTGCTGAAGACAGGAACCAGATGTGGGATGAGCTGAAAGGCGCCCTAGATAAGCAAGGTGGCAAAGGTGTGGCATTTCTGGTGGACAAAGTGATGTCTCCTACTAGGGATCGATTGAGAGACCAGCTACTGCAGCTCTATCCTCAATTGACCTGGACGGAATACGACCCATTACTCGGCAGAGATGAAGAAAAAGCTAAAAGCTTAGCTTTTGGAGAAAATATTGAGATTCTACCTCATTATGACAAGGCTGATCTTGTTTATTCTTTGGATTGCGACTTCTTGGGAACGGATGAAGGTGGTGTCAGTGCGGTCAAAGCTTTTTCTAAAAAGCGCAAGGTAAGGAAGCCCACAGATAAGATGAGCCGTCTTTACGTTGCTGAGAATCGCTTTACCATGACAGGTGGCGTGGCAGATCACCGACTATGTCTACAAAGGAGCCATATCCCAGGGCTCGTTGTTGAAATAGCGAAAGTCTGTGTCAAGGAGGGCAAGACCTCACCTGCTTTAGAATCGGCGATTGCTTCATCAAAGGCTAAATTACCCGATCATATTGATAAAAAATGGGTAGAGGAATCGGCCAAGGATTTAGTAGCTCACGCTGGAAAAAGTATAGTCAATATTGGCAGCACGCATGCAGCACCGGTTCAGCTATTAGTTTACAGCCTGAATGAAGCACTAGGCAACTTGGGCAAAACAATGACAGTTCGTTTTGCACCAGAGAAGCAAGAGCATACTCAATTTGCTTCGATTGCTGAGATGGCAAAGCAAGTAGATAGTGGAGCGGTAGAGACAGTGGTTATTCTTGGCGGAAACCCTGTATATGACTTGCCTAAAGTGGGGGCGTACAAAGAGCTTTGGAAAAAGGTTAAGAAAATAGTTCGTTGGGGGCTTTTCGATGATGAGACAAGTGCTATTGCCCATTGGCAAATTCCGGCGGCTCATTATCTAGAAAGTTGGGGAGACACTTTGTCACTTGATGGGACTTATCTCTCAATCCAGCCATTGATTTTACCCCTCTATGGGGGAATCTCCCAAATCGAATTTCTGAGTAAACTAATGGGGGTGGTTGAATTACCTATGGAGCTAGTGAAGGAAACATTCCGCAATCGCTTATCCTCGGAGCCAGCAGACGAATATGACTTCAAAGCCCTATGGGAAAGGTTTGTTCATGGAGGGTTTCTTGAAGAGCAGACTCCAAAGAAAGTCATACCTTCTTTACGAATGGGTCGAGTGGCAAAGTATCTATCGCGCAACGGCATCCAACCCGGTGTTGACAAAGATGAACTAGAGTTAGTCTTTGTGCCAAGCTATAGCATGGATGATGGGCGTTACATTGATAATGCCTGGATGCAAGAGGCAGCAGATCCTATTACAAAGTTGACTTGGGATAACGCCATCTTGATCAATCCTAAGACTGCGGATGAATTAGGGCTTGAAAGCAAGATGGTGAGAGGAATACAAACCTCAGATATCGTCAGAGTAAAGGTGGGTGATAAGGTTGTAGAAGGTCCTATTCTCAAGAATCCAGGTCACGCAAGAAATTCAATTACCGTTTCTTTCGGCTACGGTAGAACAAGTACCGGGTTTGTTGGTGAAGATTGTGGCTATGACGCCTACAAGTTATTAGATTATGATTTTCATGGTTTCGCATCGGAAGGTGTCTCCATAGAAAAAGTAGATAAAAAGGAGCAGAAGCTAGCTGTTACCCAAGAACATCACAGCATGGAGGGACGTGCTATTGTTCGTGAAGCTCCGCTCGATTACTATAAAAAGTATCCTGACTTTACAAGTTACCTGGGTGTGGAAGGCCACTCACCAGTTCCGATTGAATCTTTCTATGAGCCACCTCCTCTTACCGATGAACATCAATGGGCAATGGTTATCGATTTAACCAGTTGCACAGGCTGTAATGCCTGTATTGTCGCTTGTCAAAGTGAGAACAACATTCCGGTTGTAGGGCGTGATCAGGTTATGAAGGGTCGGGAGATGCATTGGGTTCGAGTGGATCGTTACTTCAGTGGTTCTGATGAAGATGCTCACGCGATGTTAAATCAGCCTGTGAGTTGCATGCACTGTGAGAATGCTCCTTGTGAAACGGTTTGCCCTGTTAACGCGACAGTTCATAGTGAAGACGGTTTAAATGTCATGGTTTACAACCGTTGTATAGGAACCCGCTATTGCGCAAATAACTGTCCTTACAAAGTCAGGCGCTTCAACTACTTTGACTATAACCAACGCGAGTTAGACAAAATTTATAATCCTCCATTCTCTGAGGTGTGGGGGGCACCATCACCCAAGGGCTCACCGGAGACTGTTAAGATGTCTAAGAATCCTAATGTGACTGTTCGTATGCGAGGCGTGATGGAGAAGTGCACTTACTGTGTGCAACGCTTACAAGAGGCTAAGATAAATGCCAAGGTCAAAGCTCGTGATTCTAAAAATACCAGAATCAAGCGAGATTCTGTTCTGGTGGCCTGCCAACAAGCTTGTCCGGCAGATTGTATTGTCTTTGGTGATAAGAGTGATCCTGGCAGTGCAGTTAGTCAGCATATCAAGTTGGACCATAATTATAGTGTGCTGGGCTATTTGAACGTGAAGCCGAGAACAACCTATCTTGCTCGTTTGAGAAATCCCAACCCGCGTATGCCAGATGCGCATCTTGTTGCTGATGAGTTCCAATATGAGCTTGAAAAGCACGAAAAGCATAAAAAGGCTAAAAAGAAAAAGTACGGGAAATCTCATGACAAAGGTCATGGGTCAGATGACGAACATGCCTATGGTAATTCGCACAAAAAGGATGAAAAACATTCAATTAAGGCAGGAGAATACCATTAATGAATGAGTTAGCTTTTGGGCCTGCAAAAGGCAATATGATGGAGAAACGCTCCTTGGTTGATAACAACCGGAGTTTTCATTGGATCACAGAGCGTGTGTCCGGTATTTGCGAAGCCAAAGCGCCATTGTGGTGGTGGATTTCAATCGTGCCTTGTGGATTAATCGCCACACTTGTGCCTGCCATGTTGATTTACTTGGTGGCGACTGGAGTGGGTATTTGGGGTTTGAATCAGCCGGTGAGTTGGGCCTGGGATATTACTAACTTCGTTTTCTGGATCGGTATCGGTCACGCGGGAACGTTGATTTCTGCGATTCTTTTTTTGACCCGCCAAAAGTGGAGAACTGCTGTGAACCGATCAGCAGAGGCAATGACCATTTTTGCAGTAATCTGTGCAGGTATCTTTCCCGCTTTCCACGTGGGACGTTTCTGGTTGGTTTGGTTCTTGGCTCCTGTTCCTAATGCCAATGCCATTTGGCCAAACTTTAAAAGTCCGCTTCTATGGGATGTCTTTGCGGTTTCAACCTATTTCACCGTTTCATTGATCTTCTGGTATGTAGGATTGATCCCAGATTTAGCAACCTTCCGAGATCGGGCGATTAAGATGGGAAATAAAATCAAGGCTTGGGCTTATGGTTTTTTCTCACTTGGTTGGTGTGGATCTAACCGCCAGTGGAGGCATTATGAAAAAGCTTATCTTATCTTGGCGGGTATCTCGACGCCACTGGTTCTTTCAGTTCATAGTATCGTATCTTTCGACTTTGCTACCTCAGTGATTCCTGGTTGGCATACGACAATTTTCCCGCCTTACTTTGTCGCGGGAGCTATCTTTGGCGGTTTTGCTATGGTGCTAACGCTTTTGATTCCTTTCCGGGCGATATTCAAGTTGCACGATATCATTACCATCAAGCACATCGACAATATGTCCAAGATTGTCGTGCTTACTGGAACGATTGTTGGTTATGCCTATCTCAGTGAGCTATTCATTGCCTGGTATGGGGCAAATCCTTATGAGTGGTGGGCCTTTTTAAATAACAGAGTGGCAGATCCCTATATTTTCGGACCTCTAGCGGGCGTGGATCCAGCACCTTACTGGTGGTCGTATTGGTTGATGATGATTTGTAACGTGATTGCTCCGCAGTTTTTCTGGTTTAAGTATTTCCGCAAGAATGTGTATTGGTGCTGGGCCATTGTATTTTTGGGGCCAAACGTGGGGATGTGGTTTGAACGTTTTGTGATTATTGTTACTTCTATTCACCGAGACTTTTTGCCTGGTGCCTGGGGATACTTCTCACCAAGTTGGGTGGATATTACTTTGTTTGTTGGAACCATAGGATTATTCATGTTCCTCTTTCTCCTCTTTGTTCGTTTTCTACCGATGATCACGATGTTTGAAGTCAAGGCAGTTATGCCCCAGGCTGATCCACATAATGATGTACCTGATGGTGATGGAAAAGGGGATGAGAAATGAAGCGTCGAGCAAAAAATACAGAAATAGTCTATGGCATGGGTGCGCGATTTGCTAGCCCGAAGGCACTTATGGAAGCTGCTGAGAAGGCTCGTGACAAAGGGTTTAGACGTTGGGATGTTCACTCGCCATTTCCCATTCATGGCATGGATGCCGCCATGGGCTTAGGTAATTCAAGAGTTTCCGCTGTGTCTTTGGCAGGGGGTGTTACAGGATTTTTAACAGCTCTGATACTGATATTTTATAGCTCGGGTATCGATTATCCACTTATTGTTCAAGGTAAGCCTTACTTCGCTTTTGAACCTACTTTTCCTATTTTCTTTGAGCTCACTATTCTGCTAACCGCGTTTGGAACTATTGGTGGGATGTTGGTCTTTAACCGTTTACCAGCTTGGTACCACCCAGCTTTCAATTGGGATTTGTTTTCAGAGAGAGTAAACGACGACGGGTTTTTTATTATCATTCAATCTAGGGATCCTTTGTTTGCCGAAAAGGAGACCAAGGAATTTTTAGAGTCTTTAGGGGGGACTGATGTCACTTTGATTAAGGAAGAAGCATGAGATTTTTTTTCGCAGCTTTTATCATTTTAATTTTGTCTGTTGTCATCTTTTTTGGCTTCAGAAGAGATACCTATGAGATTTTTGGACTGGCAACTGAAAGTAAGCCGGGACGCTTTTTCCTAGAACCACCAATTGAGATATTTCCTGATATGGATCATCAGCCTAAGTATAAAGCGCAAACATCCACGGACTTCTTTGCAGATGGCAGAAGTAACCGCAAACCTATTCAAGGCACTCTGTCGTTCGACCAGCCAATTGGCGACGAATATCTTTTAACTGGTCAGATGAAAGGTGACTGGGGAAACGGCTTACCCGTGGAAGTAACCGCAGAGCTACTCGAAAGAGGAAAAGAGCGCTATGTGATTAATTGCCAGGTCTGTCACGGTGCAACCGGCATAGGCAATGGCATTGTCTCACAGTATGGGCTAGGTGGTATTGCAAGTTTGGTCGACGAACGAATTCAACAACAACCAGATGGCCAGATATATTATACAATCGTTAAAGGCAAAGGTCAGATGGGGCCATATTCACATATTGAAGTGAAGGATAGGTGGGCGATCGTAGCTTATATTCGTGCCCTGCAGATTAAAGAAGGTGCCACTGCTGCTTCTATGATGCCCCCCCAGCCAGATTTAGAAGAAGAGAGCATGGAAGAGGAGGCTAGCTCAACACTTGAAGAAGCAGACGCAGTTGATGATATCGCGAAAGTTAAGACTGCATCTAAACAATCAACAACGGAAAGTCTATCACAATAGGAGTTTGATTTATGGGCCATGCAACACATACAGCGCCTGGTGAAGAGAAATTTGATCTGGGAAGGTTTCGCTTACTTCAGTTGGCTTTTGCAACAGGGGCTGGTATTGGCCTCCTAGGAATTTTAATTACTTTGCTGGTCTCGGTATTTATTGCAGATCCTCAAAGGGTATTCCGCCACTTTGCGCATTCTTACTTATTCGCTTACATGGTGGGTTTTACCATTGTATCAGGGAGTCTATTCTGGGTCCTACTTCATCATGCAGTAGATGCCGCTTGGTCGGTTGTGGTGCGTAGAATCCTAGAGCATATGGCCTTACTGTCAGTAGTTCTTTTGTTCCTATTTCTACCGTTGGCCTGGTTTATTTGGGTTCAGCCTTTGTTTTTTGATTGGAGCCTTTTGGAATGGTGGACACTAAAGAAGTACGAAGATCTCATTTATGACTGGAAAGCGGGCTTTTTGGAACATTGGTTTTTCTCTATTAGAGTGGTGTTGTATTTTGCAACCCTTATCGGTTTGGCCTATGTCTTAAGGCATTATTCGATGAAACAAGATAAGGTTGGGGATGAGGACATCAAGTTTGGCGTAGTTAATCAGCATACAAACTTGATCATGCGTAAGATCGCCTATCCTGGCATTGTCTTTTTTGCCTTGGCCTTGACCTTTGCAGCCATCGACTGGCTTATGGCACTAAATCATCACTGGTTCTCAACGATGTGGGGGGTCTATATCTTTGCCGGTTGTGCTCAAAGTTCTATGGCACTTCTCATTATTGTTAGTAACTGTCTTAGGAATGCCGGATATCTAAATGAAGTGTTTACGGTAGAACATAACCACATCATGGGTAAGCTACTCTTCGCTTTCACTGTTTTCTGGGCCTATGTTTCCTTCAGCCAGTACATGCTGATCTACTATGCCAATATTCCTGAAGAGACTATTTTTTATTCGGTTCGTAACTTCGGTAGTTGGAACTATTACAGTGTTTGCCTCGTAATATTCCATTTCATACTACCCTTTCTAGCTCTATTGACGCAACCTGCGAAATGGGATCAACGACGTCTTATGATCATTGCTGGCTTTATCTTATTGATGCATATTCTAGATATTTATTGGGTAGTGCTGCCTCATTTTGATTTTAGAGAAGCACATCATGATGTTAGCCATATGCATGGTTTTGCTCCTCACTTCTTTGATATCTTTAGTTTGTTTGTCATTGTAGGAGTGCTTGGCTTTTTCTTCATGAAGTTTTTAACCAAAGGAGCATTGTTTCCACATAAAGATCCTAGATTATTTGAGTCGGTAACCCTGACAAATTAGAAATGATTAGATGATGACGAAAGATAAGAAATTTCCTGTTCTCGGTGTAGCGGTGCTGGCCAGCTCTGGTTTTGTTTTTATAACGGTGCTTACCCTTGTGGTTATCGATTACCGAAACACAAAAAATCCTAATGTGGAAGATGTTCAAGCGGAAACCCGTTATGAGAATATAGCAAAGTTACAAGAGGAGGATGCTAAAGCAATGGAAGGTATTGATGAGGCTATGATGAAAGCTATCAAAATATTGAAAAATAAGGACGTTGAAGCTGTTCCTATGACGGCTCCTCCAATCCCAACGGCTATTAAATCGCCAGCTTTTAAACAGGAGGGGTCTGGCTTATGATAATCGCATTTTATATTATTTTAATTGGGTCAATGATCTGCTTTGGAGGAAGTGCTATATGCGCATTATATTGGGCAGCCTCTACCGGGCAATTTCGGGACATGACAAAAGGCTCAGAGACAATTTTTGGAGAAGATGAACCAATTGGGGAAATTACGGATTCATTTCCTGGGATAAATGTTCAAGAGGAAATTGCCAGAAAGAAAGAAAAGAAGAATAAAAGATTCTTACCATGGCGAAAGTTATAGATAAAGATTCAAAGGTATCAGAGCCTAATAAAGGGAAGCCTGTAATGACGGATGCTGAGCGCAGAGCAGCGATCGACAAGTCCTGTCGAACACCGGTTCTCCTCTTCATGGGTAGTGCTATCTTTTGGCTATTAGCTGGAACTACATTTGGGTTGTTGGCTTCCTTCAAACTGCATGATCCACAGTTTTTCAACGGCATGTTTGGAGTTGATTTTGGATTTCTAAATTTTGGTCGAGTTAGACCTGCACACTTAAATGCGGTTGCTTATGGCTGGGCTTCTGCAGCAGCCTTAGGGGTGGCTATATGGCTGATGGCTAGACTATGCCACACTCCTTTACGTCTCGGTGGTTTAGTATGCGCAGCAGGTGTCTTTTGGAATATAGGAATGGTAGTTGGAATTGTATCCATTTTAGCAGGTTATAGTACTTCTATTGAATGGTTAGAGTTTCCTGCTTACGCAACACTATTTCTGTTCATTTCATACGCCTTGGTTGCTATCTGGGCGGTAGATATGTTCTTAAGGCGTAAGCCGGGGCATGTTTATGTCTCTCAGTGGTATATTATAGCAGCGCTCTTTTGGTTTCCCTGGTTGTATGGCACAGCAAATATTGCTTTCTTAATTACGCCTGTTGCAGGATCCGCGCAGGGTATCATTAATTGGTGGTATGGACATAACGCTCTAGGCCTTTGGTTCACTCCCATAGGCTTGGCTGCCGCCTATTACTTTATTCCTAAAGTGATAGGTCGCCCTGTCCATAGTTATTATCTCTCAGCAGTTGGTTTTTGGGCCTTAGCCTTATTTTACAGTTGGAATGGCGGACATCATTTGATTGGCGGGCCATTGCCAGCGTGGGTCATTACTGCAAGTATTGTGGCAAGTGTCATGATGGTAATTCCAGTAGTTGTGACTGCAGTAAATCATCATATGACTGTTAAAGGTAATTTTCATATTTTATCATTTAGCCCTACCCTAAGGTTTATTGTTTTCGGAGCGATGTCTTACACTATTGCGAGCTTGCAAGGCAGTTCCATGGCGATTCGTTCTTTAAATGAGATTACTCACTTTACCGATTACACCATAGGCCACGCACACCTTGGGCTCTATGCCTTCTTCACCATGATTATGTTTGGCTCTTTTTATTACATTGTTCCTCGACTGGTTGATTGCGAATGGCGATCGGCAGCATTAATTAAGATTCATTTCTGGTGTTGTGCCTACGGTATTATTTTCATGGTAGGGACCTTAACAATAGGGGGCTTGGTACAAGGTTTTTTACTGGCAGATGCTAATGTCATTTTTGAACGTGTAGTTGACCAGGCATTACCTTATCGAATTGGTCGTTCTCTATCGGGCTTAGCACTTGCTGTAGGGCATATTGCTTTTGCCATTCATTTTGTGCTTATGCTTTTGAATTTGGGACGGAAAACAGGAGGCCCAACCTATTTTAGAAGTAAGTGGTAGTACATTTTTATCAGAAATATGAATCATTTAAGGACATTATTTATTGGATTCTTTTTAACCTTTATCACGAGTTGGGTAGGACTTGTTATCATGCCTTATATTCAGTTGGGACATCTTCCCCCATTTGAAGATGAAGATGAGGGTACAAGTAATCCTCCAGCATTAACGGGTTTAGAAATAACAGGGATGAAAGCTTATGCTGCCAATGGTTGCATTTATTGCCATACTCAGCAAGTGCGTCCATCACATCAAGGTTCCGATATTGCCAGAGGTTGGGGTGGTCGTCGCACAGTGGCTAGGGATTATATCAATCAAAAACCAGTTTTTTTGGGAACCATGCGTACGGGTCCAGATCTTACCAATGTTGGAGTTCGTTTACGTGACAAGCGTTGGCATCATGAACATTTGTATAATCCTCAGAGTAAGGTCAGCTGGTCAACAATGTCGCCTTATAAGTATTTGTATCGAAAACAGAAGATAGAAGGAGATCCTTCTCCAGATGCCTTACTTGAGGTTGGCGAGAAAATTGAGGAAGGGTTCGAAATAATTCCAACTGAGGAGGCGAAAGCCTTAGTGGCCTATCTTCTGTCTTTAAACCGTTCTTATCCACTACCGGAGGCTCCTTTTGATGAGTGATAGAATTAATACACCTTCAAATAAACCTAAAAGCAATGCTCAGAATGGTGCTAAAAAGGATGAGCAGGCATTAGACTATCGTGAAGATCATGGCGTAAAGAGTATCCATGAACCCATTTTGCGTGAAAAGAGAGAACCCGAGGATGGTAATGAACCAATTTCGCTTTGGATTATTACGCTCATAGGAGGATTGCTGTTTTTTGGTGGTCTTTACATGGGGATGTATGGTGGTGGGTTCAATCCTGAGGAGTATGACGAACGGGCTGGTGGGGCTTTTGCTTTCGGTGGCGGGGACGATGCCACCTCTGCAAAGAAGGTGGGATCTGCTACAGGTGCTGGAGACGACCCGATTGCTAAACTGATGAAGAGAGGTAAAAGAATTTATTCTTCGAACTGTGCATCTTGTCACCAGTCTTCGGGATTGGGACAAGCAGGTATCTATCCACCTTTGACCGCTTCTGACTGGGTTATTGGAGACAAAAATCAAAGACTTGTCGGAGTGCTGCTTAAAGGACTTGAAGGACCAATTCATATCAATGGCACCAAACAGTCCTACAGTGGGGTCATGCAGGCTTGGGAGAAAATGTTGAGCGATAGAGATATAGCAGCTGTTCTCACTTTTATTCGAGGCAATTCAGATTGGGAGCATTCGGCAGGCCCAATTTTGCCTGAGGAGGTGGCTAAGATGAGAGAGGAGATGGCTAGCAGAACAAAACCATGGACAGAAGCAGAACTGGAGTCATTGCCAGCTGGGCCCATTATCAATGCGGCCGATGCTGCTGGTGCAGAAGCTGCAAACACTCCTAATGAATAGCTAAAAATTATTATCTAAGAGTTGCTAACTGTTGCTTAACTGACTAAGGTTCAAGAAATTAAAAGGATCGGTTTTAGACTCATAAAAAATATATAAGTGATTGGAGATAGGAACAAATGGGCGTCGTAGCAAAAGCAGAAAAAGATAGTCATGCAGATACGCATCATCATGACTTACCCTTTTGGCAAAAGTATATTTTTTCTACTGATCATAAAACGATTGGCATTCAATACAGTATAACATCACTTCTCTTTTTACTCGTCGGTTTTATCTTAATTGGTCTTATGCGCTGGCAGATTGCCTATCCAGGTGAAGCTATTCCCATTGTTGGAGATTTATTAGAACGCTTTGCGGGCAGAGGAATGGCGCCTGATGGAAAAATGTCACCGGATCTCTACAACGCCTTCGGGGCTATGCATGGTACCATCATGGTCTTTTTAGCTATAGTCCCCTTAGCTTTTGGTGGCTTTGGAAATTACATGGTTCCATTACAAATCGGTGCTCCTGATATGTGCTTCCCTAGACTTAACATGGCAAGCTTTTGGATTCAAGCAGTTGGGGGTGCTGTCATGCTGGCAAGTTTTTTTGTTCCGGGAGGTGCA
This sequence comes from Verrucomicrobiota bacterium, assembly GCA_039192515.1. Lineage (NCBI taxonomy): Bacteria > Pseudomonadati > Verrucomicrobiota > Verrucomicrobiota bacterium. Next base: position 43,575 of record JBCCXA010000013.1, read on the forward strand.
GCAAAGTCAGGTTGGACCTCGTATTCACCTCTGGCAAATTTAGCCGATAGAACCTATCTAGATATTTGGAATGGCCAGACTATGTGGTTGCTTGGCATGGTCTTTTTAATCACGGCTTCTCTTTTAGGTTCTGTCAATTTTATAGCTACCATTATTCAACTGCGTTGCAAAGGCATGACCTGGATGCGCTTACCGTTCTTCTGCTGGGCGCAATTTATCACAGCCTTTTTGCTGCTTCTGGCTTTTCCTCCATTAGAAGCCGCTGGAATCATGCAGCTGGTGGATCGCGTGTTTGATACCAGCTTCTTTTTGCCTAGCGGCTTGTACGTAGGCGGCGAAGTGCTTGAGATAAGCGGTGGCGGAAGCCCTCTGTTATGGCAACACCTGTTTTGGTTTTTAGCTCATCCTGAAGTTTATGTTTTAATTCTGCCGGCTCTCGGAATCATTGCTGAGATTCTAACTACCAATGCACGCAAGCCAATTTATGGTTACAGATTGATGGTGGTCTCTATCTTTGTCTTGGGCTTCCTATCTTTTATCGTCTGGGCCCACCACATGTATCTCACAGGCATGGGTTCTGCCATTAGTATGTGGTTTCAGACCACTACCATCATTATTTCCATTCCCTCAGTAATTTTAATCAGTTGTTTATTTATTACGCTCTGGGGTGGCTCTATTCGTTTTAATACCGCCATGTGCTTTGCCACTGCCTTCCTGCCAATGTTTGGCATAGGCGGGTTGACGGGAATACCTTTGGCATTCAGCACAATTGATTTATATCTGCATGACACTTATTATGTGATTGGTCACTTCCATTATATTATTGCACCGGGCACTATTTTCGCCTTATTAGCTGGTATATATCATTGGTATCCCAAAGTTACCGGAAGACACATGAACGAGTTCTGGGGTAAAGTGCACTTTTGGCCCTCATTATTGTTTATGAACGGAATCTTTCTGCCTATGTTCTTGCAAGGCATGGCAGGGTTTCACCGTCGTTGGTATGACGGTGGTCAATCTTATGAATTAACCCAACGCGTGATCGAGTGGACTCAAATTTTTGGCTTCAAAGGAATCACCTATATTCAGCTCAATGAAATCATGACTTGGTCAGCGATCGGTCTGTTTATTGCACAGATCCCATTCATCATTAACTTTTTCGCGAGTATCAAAACGGGTAAAAAAGCTGTCGATAATCCTTGGCAATCTACGACGGTTGAGTGGCTTGCCCCTACGCCTCCTGGCCACGGAAACTTTACTTCGGAGCCCATTGTGGATAAAGGCCCTTATGAATATAATGTTCCTGACTCTGAGGAGGAGTTCTCACCACAAGGAAAACTCAGTTAGTGTTTAGCTAAAGGCAGAAAAAATAGATGGACGTTATTCCTTACACAGTTAAGCCAAGACCTGAAACAGGCCTATACAACGCAAAGCTTGGTATTTGGTTGTTCCTGGCTTCGGAGGTGATGCTTTTCGGGGGACTTTTCAGTGCTTATCTATTTTTAAGACTTGGTGCACCGGATGGCACCTGGCCCCACGGGCTTCTGAAAGTTGAGCCAGGTTTGGTTAATACAACCATCTTAATCTTATCTAGTGTAACCGTGGTCATGGCGTGGCTCAGTGTGAAGCTCAACGATTTCGGTAAATTTCGCTTGTATATGGGATTAACCCTGGTGTGTTCATTACTTTTTGTTTGCATCAAATCCTACGAATATAATGGCAAGTTCAATCACTTTGGTCTTTTCCTTAAAGAAGATAAAATCGAAATCACGGGTCACCTCAAGAACAAGAAGGAATATAAAAGCTACCTAAGTGAAAAGAAAACTTTAGACAAAGAAAGCCGACTCCTCAAAATTGAGATTTCCTCGCTTAGTGATAAAAGAGCCTGGGCTGAAAGAAGTGGTTCGTCCAATTTACCTACTTATGATAAAAAGCTAGAAGACCTCAACAAAAAGCTTACTGAAGTTGATGGTAAGCTTGCTTCTTTAAAGATGCCAGATCTGATACTTGCTCCAGACAGGCATCAGCCCTGGCATAAATATATCAATGCGGATGAAAAGTATGCCAAGTACGGGGAAAAATTAAATACTTTCGATTTTGAGGGAATTAAAAAATATCAAGATTATGAGCCTCACCCCGACATGAAAACGGAATTTACGGCTTGGGTTAAAGATAAATTAGGTGTGCTTGAAGAATACCCTCCTCATTCTAAACAACTTATTAAAGTAGATAGCGATGCAGTGTTTCGTTGCTCGATGTTCTATCCGAAATATAATGGTTACTTTGCCATTTATTTTACTATGACTGGGTTGCACGCAATTCATGTCATAGGTGGAGCCATTGTCATGGCATATTTTTGGCTGCCTATGCCAGGGGGTAGGGGCTCGAGACTCTTTTTCAAAGATAGACAACATTTTGCAAACCGTATAGAGGTTGCAGGATTATTTTGGCACTTTGTAGATCTTGTTTGGATATTTCTATTCCCTATCATGTATTTATTCTAGGAGTATTGTATGGCAGAAAAAGGCACAGTAGCAGAACATAATGAAGCTCATGAGAGAGAGCATCTTCTCCATCACATGAAGATTTATAGAAATGTTCTTTATGGTTTATTGGTTGGAACATTTTTAACAGTTGCTGCTTATTGGTGGCTTGATATTGGTGGAAAAGGTATAGGGGCCTGGGATATCGCATTGGGTTTGCTCATTGCTTCGGCCAAAGCGTCTTTAGTTTTATTGTTCTTTATGCATTTAAATAACGAGAAACGACTTGTCTATATCGTGCTCGTTTTCGCTGTCATTTTCGTTATCGGCCTGTTTGTCCTCTCATTAGGAGCTTATTATAATAAAATAGAGTATTAGTAATTCGATATGTCGTTAAAATGGTTTCATATAGTTTTTGTTACAATAACAACTCTTGCCTCCTTATTGCTAAGCGCTTGGAGTGGCAGTGTTTATAATTCTACAGGCGAGCAAGTTTATTTAATAGGGGCGGCAGCTGGCGTAATATTTGCCCTGGTATGTGTGGTGTATGGTTTTGCTTTTTACAAAAAAATTGAAAAGGTTAATATAGATTAAGATGACTATCTCTTCAAAGATCCCAGCACTTGTTTTATTGCTGATGCTTTCATTTGGTGCTGCTAATAAGCTACAAGCTTGTACTGTGTGCTTTGGAGACAAAAATGATCATATTGTTCAATCAATCAGCTTAGCGATTTTTTTGATGGTGTGCATTATTGGTTTTGTTTTGGGGGCTTTAACTATTGGCGGAATTATTTTGGCTAAACGCGAGCAAAAGTTTACTCAGGAAGCATTAGGAGATTGAGTCATGTTAGCAATCATTAATAAGTTTTTAGGGATGCCGGAAAATGCTGCAGCACATGGGTTCCAAGTTGACCATATGCTGGAGTTTTGCCATTGGTTCATGTTGTTGTTGTTTCTTGGATGGAGTGCTTTTTTCGTTGTAACATTGTTTAAGTTTAATAGGTGGAAGAACCCTAAGGCCTCTTATCACGGAGTGAAGAATAAGGTTTCAACTCACTTAGAAATTTCAGTTGTATTAATTGAGGCGGTGTTGCTGTTGGGTTTTGCATTGCCCTTATGGGCCGATCGAGTGGACGAGTTTCCTGACGAAAAAGAAGCCATAGTTGTTCATGCTATAGGAGAACAGTTTGGATGGAATTATGTTTACCCGGGTCAAGATGGTATTTTTGGAAAACGGGACGAAGCGTTGATCTCATCTGACAATCCAGTAGGGCTCGATAGAAATGATGAGTTTGCAAAAGATGATATTTTAGCCAAAACGGAAATGCATTTACCTGTGAATCAGAAAGCAATCATTCGTATTTCATCTAAGGATGTCATTCATAATTTTGCGGTTAAAGCGATGCGCAGCGCCCAAGATGCTATTCCCGGTATAGAAGTTCCTATGTGGTTTACACCGATTCGAACAGGAGAATTCGAAATTGTATGCGGTCAGTTGTGTGGTACCGGTCACTACAGTATGAAAGGCTGGTTGATGGTGGAAGAGTCTGAGGACTATCAATCATGGCTCAAGGAAACAGCTCTTCGTTCTGGTGCGGTTTGGGAATAATCCTTAGCATAAAAATTCAACCTCGCTTGGCTGAAAATACTTAATCTCTCTAGATGAGGTTACTTGAAATCTTTATATCTACTTTATTGCCACCAGTGGCAGTTGCTATCAGAGGAGTCGACTCTGACTTATTGATTATCTATGGAGCTTTGGCCCCTGGTAGTTAACGGTATTTGTGCTCAGGTTCGACCAACATCTAACCTGAGTTTGATACTTATGACTTGAGATTACTTTCTTGATTGAGCACTCTGGATGATTCAATGGGTAAACGTGTGCTATATGTTTATTATGGTAAAATGAACCATAATGGTCTGGATTTAGAGGTTGATCATGAGTTATTTGCTCTTGTTAAAGCGGGTTACGAAGTGGATTTATTTACTCGCGGCAAAGTGGATATGGAGGGTGTTAAATCTTCGAGACCGCTTATTAATTGGTCACGCCTATATAGTAATTTTTCTTCTAAGCTCTATTACAATAAGATACAGCATTTTTTTGATTGGGCAGCTAGCCGGAGGCTTAAGCCTGGTCTGTATGATGTAGTTGTCGGCTGGAGTGGATGTGCCAAAAAAACTTTTACTCAAGCTAAATCTTTAGGAATTCCTACAGTCTTGAATGCCGAAATTCATCATGTCGACCATAATCGCGTTTTACATGATATGGGCTTAGATTGTAGACGGAGACGAGAAGAATACGGTGTAGCCGATAGAATCGTGGTGCATTCAGCTTTTTGCAAAAAAACCTTTACTGATAAGGGAGTCGAAGATGAAAGTATTTATGTTGCACACCGCGGAGTAGATCTGGAAAAATTTTCTTGCTTATCAAGGGAGAATAATCAGGTATTTCGAGTTGTTTTCTTTGGTCGTTTATGCGAACGCAAAGGTATACGGCAGGCAATTAGTGCTTGGAAATTGGCAAACTTGGACCATGCAGAATTTTGGATGATCGGTGCGATTGATAGTTCAGTTAAGGAGGATGTGGAAAGTGAGCTTTCTGATCGTGTTAAATATATTCCATTTACATCAACTCCAGAGCAGTATTTAGTGCAATGCGACATTAATCTCATGCCTACGGAGTCTGAGGGTTTGGCCAAGAGCTTGGTAGAGGCTGCCGCCTGTGGACTGGTTACTATTACAACTGAGGAGAGTGGTTTTGATCTTGGTGAAGAGAATGGTGTTTTTCATGTAGAGCGTGACAACATCCACAGAACAGCGGAGTTGATGAAACATTTTTACCAAGAGCGCTCTCTCTGCAAGAGTTTAGGTCTATGCGCTCGGAATAGTGTAGAGAAGAGTTTTACTTGGGAGCAGTTTCACCAGCGCTTTGCTCAGATAGTTGAAGAATCTTTCTAGAAGTGCGCTCAAAAAATTTATTGGTTGTTGTCTTCTTGTTTCTCTTTGTCTTCGTCCTCTTCCTCATCTAGAGGTAGTAAATCTTCAAGCTTAGTAAGAACTGGAGCCTCAATGGGTTCTGCATGAAAGGATTGGCTGCTCATTGATTTAAGCTTGTCACCGGAAATAATTGGTTTAGCAACATTTTGATCTGTTTTGACCCAGCCTAACTCAAGGAAAGAATCTACAAAGGTCAGGATTTGATCATTTGGATAGATGTTATTTGCAGTGCTGATCAATTCATTAGCTTTATCAGGATTTTCCTTATTAAAAGCGATCGCAGCATGGGCAAAGTAGTACAAGGGACTTACCGGGCTTGGTTGCAGAGTGCTAAGGGCCTGATCTACTTCTTGCTGTTGCTCAGACAAAATATTACACAGAAAAATCTTAAAGAGAGCTAGCTCATTGTTGGGCTCTTTTTTCATGAAATTTCTAAAATGCTTGATAGCGTTGCTATAATATTTGTCTAAAAAGTAAGTTTCCCCGATATTAAAATGAGTAAATGCGTCATCGGGATCAAGTTCGCCTGCTTGACTAAAATCTTTTCGAGCTTCAGCAAATTTGTCTAAGTCAACATAAATAGCGGCGCGAAGTTTATAGCTAAAAGCGTCTGAGGGTTTTAGGGTAATCAGTTCATTTGCAGAACGCAGAGCTTCTGTAAATTTAGCTTTAGTGTAGAGCTGAATCGTTTTCTGTCTGATTTCCTGGAAAGCTTCATCTTGCGCGTATAGAGACAAGACGCATATTATCAAAAAGTTTATAACAAATAACGAAACCCTACCTATCATATCAAGACCACTACAAGTTATAAAAGTGAGTGGAACTTTGCAAGTCCTTCGTAGAGCAGAAGCTTACAGTATATATCAGCGGCTTAATAGCATCATTCCGTTCTAACCTATGACAACGTGAGGTATTCCAAGTGTCTAAAAAGGCTACTAATTAATACGATGAAGTAAGCTAGTTCATTAATAAGGCAGAGGATATTTGCTGGTAAATTCGATGACTTCCTGTTGAATGTCCGCAAGTTTGTTGGGGTCATTGCGGTTTTCGATACCAGAATGAATCCAGTTTGCGATATCAAACATCTCATCTTCTTTCATGCCACGTGTGGTGACAGCAGGTGTGCCAAGTCTTATACCACCAGATTTGAAAGGGGATTGAGTATCAAATGGAATAGCGTTTTTGTTTACTGTGATACCTGCTAGATCAAGAGCTTCTTGGACTTCTTTACCTGTCAGACCTTTTTCTTGTAAATCGATGAGCATCACGTGATTCTCTGTCGTGTCAGAGACGATTCGGTAGCCATTTTTTTTCATGCCCTCAGAGAGTGCTTTTGCATTGCGAACGACTTGCTTTTGGTAGCTTTTGAACTGAGGTTGAAGAGCCTCAAGGTAGCAGACTGCTTTGGCTGCTATCACATGCATAAGTGGACCTCCTTGCGATCCCGGAAATATCAAAGAATCAATGGCCTTTGCATGGTCTGCCTTGCACATGATCATTCCACCTCTGGGTCCTCTAAGAGTTTTGTGTGTTGTGGTTGTGACGAAATCTGCTAAGCCTACTGGCGAAGGGTGAACACCTGCTGCAACAAGACCAGAAATATGAGCAATATCCGCAAAAAGGTAAGCTCCTATGCTTTTTGCAATCTCTGCCATTTTATCAAAATGTATAGTGCGAGAATAAGCAGATGCTCCAACAGTGATCATCTTAGGTTGAAATTCTTTAGCTGTGATAGCCAACTGCTCGTAGTCGATACACTCGTTTTTTTGCGAGACTCCGTAATGGAGCACATCATACAGCTTACCGGAAAAATTCATCTTGTGGCCATGTGTGAGGTGACCACCGTGAGCCAAATCCATGGTCAAGATCTTATCCCCAGGCTCAAGTACTGAGAAATAGACTGCCATATTTGCTTGGGAGCCGGAGTGGGGCTGCACATTTACATGATCTGCCGCAAACAGTTCTTTGGCCCGTTCTATGGCAATTTCCTCTACCTTATCGACTTCTTCGCATCCGCCATACCAGCGTTTGCCGGGATACCCTTCAGCATATTTATTGGTCAGGCAAGAACCTTGTGCCTCCATGACGGCGCGTGATGTAAAGTTTTCAGAGGCGATGAGCTCGATGTTTGAAAATTGACGCTTCTTTTCTTTTTCGATAACGCTGAAGATGTCATAATCTGTCTCACTAAGTGAGGCAGTTGTTGAGGATGGCATGATCGTCTTGGGTGTTTCCATTATGGTTTGGTCCTTATCTAAGTCTTTGTGTTCAATCCAGTTACTTAAAATCTTTTTAGCTTGTTCAGGGCTTATTTTATCTGCCACTAAACATAGAATATTCGCATCATTATGCTTCGGGCTCAAGTGGACTGTTGAAAAATCTTCAGGTTTTTCAATCGTCAGGGTCCGAATGTGAGGATGAGTTGCTTGACAGGGAGAGATCTGGTTTTGCGAGCTAATGAGAATGCCTAGATCCGCTTTGCCCTCTTGGATATACTGCGCCACCTTATTGGCTTGTGGAGTCATGTCAAAGCTAGGTTCAGTGCTTCCACTCTCCTCTGCATGCGGCCCGAAATCTATAAGATCATATTGGTCTGCTTCTAAAAACGTGCAGATCAAATCCTTAAAGGGTTGGACAGTTCTCGCTGAGGCCAAAGCAATTCTTTTGGAGGATTTCTGCTCAGTTGATGGAATTCCCTCCACGGGAGTTGTAGTGACGTCTTGGATAGTTATTAGAAAGTGTTTAAGGGCTTCAAAAATTTGATTTCTACAAATGCGGTAAACAGCTTCTGGACCTCCTATGGGATCTGAGACTTCACGTTGCTCAGGTGCGAGGTTAGGAGTAAACTCTCGAATTAAAAAAGTCTTCTCAGTCGCTTGAGGATAATACATGAGTAATGTATCGAGGTGTCCGTAGGTCATGACGAGAATATAGTCAGAGGATGCTATCAGTTCGTCAGAAATGGGCTGGCTACGTTGCTCAGAGATATCAATATCCATCTCATTCATGACCACTTGGGCATTGCGACTGGGCATTTGTCCAGCCATCGCTCCCATACCGGCAGAGTCAATTTGGATATGAGGCGTATACCGGGTCATTTCCCGGAACAACCCCTCCGCCATAGGGCTACGACAAACATTTCCAGTACATACAAAAAGAATACGCATTGATTAGTGAAGTTTAGTGAGTTTTAATATAACATACTTACGACGGTTCCTAGCAAAACTAATTAATTAGAGAACTTTGGCGTTTTTGCAATGACACTATTTGAATATTCTAGATGGGAATGCGTCAATAAGAAAGCAATAGGAGAAAAATACTTATGATCAACAAGGGTGTATTGGCTTTTATCATAGTGATAGCTAGTGCTTTGGTAAATGAGGCGGTGGCTGGTATCTCATTTAGCTTTAGTAGCCGCAGCTACTGTGGCAAAGGCTATTCCTACCGTAGCTGTCCTCATAGCAAGTTCTATTATAATTATAGTAGTAATTATCGATGCTACCCTAAACACTATGGCTATTATTACTCATACCCGCCTGTCACTGTTCGAAAATACTATGTTTATCCTGAAGCAGAAACAATCTACAGCGATCATTTTTATCCAGGAGGCAATGGCTATCCTTCGGCTCAACTCAAATACCAGCAAGGCTACAGCCCTCAACAGAACAACAACCATACAGAGCCTAAAGAGAAAAAGACTGAACTAGAAACCGATAAGGATGATGCCAAACAAAGTGTTTCAAAATCCTTTGCTATGGGGATTCAGAAAAAGTTAAAGGATAAGGGCTTTTATCTAGGCGAAATCAATGGACGGCTCGATCAGAAAACGCAGGAGGCTATTAGGTCGTTCCAGCAAGCAAGAGGATTGAAAGAGACTGGGCAGATCGACGAGGCACTTTTGTTAAATCTGGGTTATTTGACCGCTAGCAAGACCCAGGATAAGTATTTATAAGTACTTGAGGTCTATGCTTGTATTTTTTCCATTTTAGATCTTTCCTAGTATTGTACAAAGACAGCTAGGTAGGATGATGGCTTTAAATACTAAGGTAACTTTAGTTACAGGTGGTAATGGTTTTATCGGTAGGCACCTAGTCCGCTTGTTAAGGGATCGAGAAGAAAGGCTCAGAGTTCTAGATATTCTGGATAGTCCGGATTGCCATTTGGAGGGAGTAGAATATCTCAGGGGCTCTGTTGAAGACAAAGCTTTTGTTAAAACTTCGATGCAAGATGTATCCAAGGTTTACCATTTGGCAGCAAATCCAAAACTTTGGCACTCAGATAAGGGAACCTTTGAAAGAACTAATCTTTTCGGTACAAAGAATGTCTTAAAAGCAGCTGAAGCTGCTGGAGTGGAGCGACTTGTTTATACTTCCACAGAGTCTATCCTCAAGAGTTACCGACGTGATCAAAGAGGGCTGATCGACGAAAGGATTCATCTAGAACTCTGCGATATGCCCGGCTCTTACTGTCGCTCTAAGTTTTTGGCAGAGCAGGCTGCTCTGCAAGCGTCAAAGAACGGTCTAGATGTGGTTATTGTAAATCCCACCCTGCCAGTTGGCCCAGGCGACTATCTACTAACTCCTCCAACCAAGATGATGCTAGACTTTGTAAATCAGAAGCTTCCCCAAGCTTATCTTGAATGCCAACTAAATATGATTGATGTCAGAGATGTGGCTTTTGGTCACATACAGGCTATGGACAAAGGAGGGAAAGGGGAGAGATATATTTTAGGTCACCAAAATTTATCTCTAAGTCGACTACTTAAGATTTTAGAATCATTCACCGGTCTTACCATGCCTACTACAAGGATCCCCTATCCCGTTGCGTGGTGTGCTGCAGTATTTTCTGAATTGATCGCTGATTATATTACCAAAAGGCCTCCTATGGCACCTCTGACAGGTGTTCGTTTAGCAAGAACCCCAATGGTATTCGATAACACCAAGGCTGTTTCAGAGTTGGGGCTCCCTCTTAGGCCCATAGAGGATTCACTAAGGGACATGCTTATATGGTTTCAAGACGTCGGATTATTTAAAGGTAAGAAAGTTTTCTCACTAGAAAAAGATAAGTTTCAATCAGTAGATTCGATCTCTGTTAAATAATAGAAAGACTTAAAACTGCAGTGAGGACAGCTATGATTAGAGTAATATTTTGCTTGTTAGCTTTGAAGCTGCTGCTGGCTCAGGCTCTATTAGGCAATAATGTCATTGAAGAACTGAGTTCTTTCTCAAAAATTAAGAAATTAGATCTGCCAAGAGTATTGGATGGGAAGATTGAAGGCACTAAAATGACTCTTCCCAATCATGAATTGGGAATAGGTACGGAGGCCTTATTTGTTGTTCCAGCTTCTCCTGATCAAATCCTTGATCACATCGCTAATTTTGACGCCTCCACAAAAACGGAAGCAGGTAACAAGTTTGATTTAGAGGCTCACTACAGCATAAGCGTTCCTCCTAGGCTGCAAGACTTCTCTGGCTTTAAGCTGGATAGCAGAAACAAAGCTTCAAAATGGTTAATGATTCAGTCCAGCCGTGAGGCAAGAAAATCAGATTTAAATTTGAGCAATAAAGAATTTAAATCCCTCTATGAATTGACGGAGTCACTCAAAGAAACTCATGGGAAAAGCTGGATGATTCATGGCGAAGACGCTTTGGCTCTAAAATGGCAGGAGATCTTTTATAACCGAGCTTTGCAATACCAGAATGGAGCATTAGCAGGTAGCCAACCCTATTATAAAGTGTCCCAAGAGTTCGAAATTGATCTCGAGATGGCAACCATGTTAGGCGGTAACCCCCAAGTGCAAGAGCACTTTAAAAGGCTTATCCATAAAGCATTCTTAGGGGACCAAGATGCGAAATACTATTGGGAACAAGCAAAAGTTAATGGTCGCCAAACAGTCAATCTTGGAGTTTTTTTAAAAGATGTTAGTAAAGGGAACTATAAAGCTCTTGAGGCGCAATACTATGTGACATCTACTTACTTCAACTCGATGACGCTTTATCAGATGTGGCCCTTAGAAAATGAAGAGACGCTCGTGTGGCGAGGCGATTATGTCATCAGTTCAGCGTTTCGTATTTTAAAAGGCATCCAAAGAATAGCTGCTAGAAATGTGATGCTACTTGAGGTAAAAAAATCTGTTAAAGCTTTTGTGAAAGATTTTCAAAAGAACGAATTAGCAGCCTCTGATTAAAAGAAACTAATCCTAGGTAAACTAAATTAATACCTGATTCTCGAACTGCGATTTATGCTTCTGTTTTTGCTTCGAATACGAGCCTGAACCAGCTTTTTATGATTGGAAGCAGAATAAATGATTTGAAGTGCAATAAAGCAGAGTAACGAAAATGTTACGGTAATTAAAACGATGCTACTGTAAATCATCACTTATTATGCTAAGACATGAAGAGTGCTTTGTCAAGGCATGCGGACTAGTCGCGTTACTTTACTTCGGGGTGCTCTCGAAATCGACAAAGTAGGCATTTGCAGCAAAATCTATGAGATCAGGTGATATGGTCGGCTGGGTCTGATGATAACGGCACTGATCCAAGACTAGTGCCAAAATGTCACGTGGCAGGCAACCACGCAAGTTACGGCCTGTTGGCTGGATGTGCTTACGTATAAAATAATCTACGACCTCATCGCTAAAGGGGATACCTTTGATTCCACTTTCGAGTTGCCAGATTTTCTTGAAGTTTTCAGGAGAAGGATTCGTAATGGGGATCTTATAGCGAAGCCTTCTTAAGAAGGCCTCATCAACAAGGTCCTTTGGATCGAGATTAGTGGAGATAACCAAGAGAGTATCGAAAAGCATGGCTACTTTAATGCCGGTATGGAGGGTGAGGAAGTCTACTTTTTTTTCTAAAGGAACAATCCAGCGGTTTAATAACTCCCTGGGATCCATTCGCTGGCGTCCGAAGTCATCGATCATGAAGCATCCACCGTTGGCTTTCATTTGGAAAGGAGCCTCATAAAAGCGTGAAGAATCGCTCCAAATCAGGTCTAAAGACTCCATTGTCAGTTCACCCCCCACAATGATAACTGGGCGCTGGATCAGTCGCCAACGTTTGTCATAGCGCTGTGTCAGTCGAATGTCCTCTTCTTCGGTAAGTGGGAGGTGGTTATATTCGTCAAAAAGTCTGATGATAGCACCGTTAACTTCAATAGCGTGAGGGATGAAAATTCCTCCTCCAAAGGCCTCTACAATTCTTTCAGCGACACTTGTCTTACCATTTCCCGGAGGGCCATAGAGGAACATGGATTGGCCTGAGTTGGTAGCGGGGCCAATTTGTTTGAGGATTTCTTCCTCAAGTATCAATCCCTCGAAAGCACTACTTAAGCGACGGCGGTTGATTTGTATGCTGCGAATCGTCTGGCTACGGACTGACTCCGCATAAACGTCAATGGAAACAGGGGCTGGTCCTATGTAAGCCGATTGGTCGTAGAAGGCGGAAGCTTTATCTCGACCGAGGTCAGTAATCGCCAGTAAGTATGAGTGGGCCTGAAGACCTCCACGCATGACATCAAGCATTTTGGCCTCTCTGAGTTGTTCGATAACTGGCTCGACTACATTGAAGTAGGGCAAGTCAATAAAGTCTGCAAGGTCTCCTGCGGTCATGGTGCTGCGGGCAGCAACTGTCTTAAGGATCAGAGCCTCTATCATAGACTTTGAGATATCTAGATCATCAAGAGACTGAGGTTCCTCGGGAAGGAAGAGAGAAGCATTCGCAAAAATGTCTTGTGACATGATTTATTAATTTTCCATAAATTTTGAATAAGCCAAGCAAAACGTTTTGCTTTATCAATCAGCAGGTCACATAAATCAGCGCTTAGAAGGTTCGCATTTAAGCTGGATGATGGATTTCGTTCAACCTTTGTTGCACATTGGTGATTAATGTGTCACTGGGTGAGGGAGTTTTGATATGAACTTTCCGTCGGCCATTTCTAGAACGTAATCAGATGCGTCGGCGATTTGTGGGTTATGAGTCACGGTTAGCAGTGTGAGTTTTTCTTCGTGAACAATAGATCTCATCAACTCAAATACCCGGTCTGAATTTTTGGTATCAAGATTTCCTGTAGGCTCGTCAGCAAGAATAACTTTGGGGCTATTTGCTAAGGCTCTGGCAATAGCTACGCGTTGTTGTTCACCTCCGGATAGGTGATTGGTTCGACGCATAGCTTTTTCTACCAGTCCCACTCCATCAAGCAGATGAAGCGCGCGCTCTTTCATTTCATTTAGCTTGAGTTTCCCCAATTTTTTCATGGGCAACATAACATTCTCCAGTGCGGTGAACTCTTTGATCAGAAAGTGGAATTGGAAAACAAATCCCAGCCGCTCGTTTCGCATATCCGTTGCTTGGGTCTCTGTAAGCTGAAATGCATCTACTCCAGTAATCTTTATTTCTCCGCTGTCGGGTTTATCTAAAAGACCCAGGAGATAAAGTAGCGTGCTCTTGCCGCAGCCAGAAGGGCCTACGATTGAATAGACATTACCTTCTCTTAATGAAAGGTTGACTGAATGCAGTACATGTACTCTGGATTCATCCTTCCCTAGAAAGCGAACGAGATTTTTACAAGATAATGTCGTAGTCTCTCTGCTCGATTCAACTACTGCAGTTTCTTCGATGCTGGTAGGTTCTTCTATCATGACGCTAGGGGGATAGTATCTTTAGACTGGCATAGATGAAAAGCACAAAGAAGTTTTCCGCTTTTTGTCGGATTTATGGCGATGGCTTAATGATAGCATGGTAAGCTTTTATATACCGGATGCGCAGTTTTTCCCAGATGAGTAGAAGGGTGGAGGGGTTTGTTTGTTTTCCGTAGAACTCGTATTTATGAAGTATATCTTGAATGTAAGCTTTGGTAGTTGGGTAATCAACCTGCTCTAAAAAATATTGAGCTGAGGGCTTGGTCAGTTTTTGATTCCAGCGCTTAGCATTACTTGGACCCGCATTGTATTCCGCTAAAGCAGGTGCCTCTGGGGTATCAAAGGTTTTCCAGCGTCGAAGCGCTCGACTCAAGTACCAGCTTCCGGCTAAGATATTATTCCTTGGATCTAAAAGGTCGGTGGGCTTGTAAGAGTCTAGTTTTTCATGAGAAGCCCATTCGGAGCCTGCTGCTTCCGTGATTTGCATAAGACCTCGCTCTCCTGCCGCTCCTAGAGCGTCAGGATTGAAATCACTCTCCCTCCAGATGACGGCACGGATGAGGTTAGCATCTAGCTTATATCGTTCTGCTGCAGTCGTAATAAAATCTTCAAATCTGCTGATTCGGTGTTTTTCATATTGAAACCACCAGAAGCCGCCAATGATGATCAGACTGACGGCTACAAATAAAAAAATAGTGAAGCGGCGCAGCATCCACCCCAATTTAAGTGCTTGATCATGGGGTAAAAGAAATTTTTTGCCTGGACGCGTAACATCATGCGATGGTGAGCTATAGGCCAGTTCTATGGAGAAAAGCTATGTTAGAGTTGTGCCGGAATTATCATTAGACCGGTGTTTTGACTACACAGTTCCTGCTCAACTGCAAAGTAGCATTGAGTTAGGGTACCGTCTGCGAGTGCCCTGGGGGCGTTCTACCACCTTGGCTTATGCGGTGGATTTTCCAGAAACTCCCGAAGTTGAGTCCTGTCGAGATATTTTAGAGCTTATTGGGAGTCACCCGCTATTAAATCCGGAATTAGTGAAATTGGCTCGCTGGATAGCAGAATACTATTGCTGCGACTTCCCATTGGCCCTGAAGGGGTTCTTACCTGAGGTTATTCGTAAAAAGGAGACGAACTATAAAACCCGATATTGGGTTTCAGTGCCTGCCCATCTTGTAGAGGAGGAAGTGCTAAAAATGCTTGGAAAAGCTAAAGCTCAAAAAAGGGTGTGGAAGTTTGCTCAAAAAAAGGGAGCAGGCTGGCTGGCTACTCTCATGAAGGAATCTAAATCCAATGCTGGTGTCTGGAATGCCTTGGCAGAAAAGGGGTTTATTAGATTATCGCGAGAAAAAATGGAAAGAAACCCTCTCAATAAAGAGATTCAAGAATCTATACCTTTACTACTGACCAAGGAACAAACATACGCCAGGCGTCGTATTTTACAACAAGCCTCGAGTGATCAGCCCAAGGCTTTACTGTTACAAGGCGTTACAGGAAGCGGGAAAACAGAAGTCTACCTGCAAGCTATAGAGGAGATCTTAAAACAGGGGAAAAGTGTCCTGGTTTTGGTTCCAGAAATCTCCCTTACATCTCAGACCGTTAATAGATTTCGAGCTCGTTTCGAGGGACAGCAGATTCGAGTCGCTGTTTTACACAGCCACTTGTCTTCGGGCGAACGGCATGATCAATGGCATGCAATTCATCAGGGTAAAGCCAAAATAGTCATTGGTGCAAGGTCAGCTGTATTCGCGCCTGTTCAGAAATTGGGGCTCATCATCGTAGATGAAGAACATGAGTCGAGCTATAAACAGGAAGAGGCACCACATTATCATGCTCGCGATGTCGCAGTGATGCGAAGTTATTTAGAGAAAGTTCCTGTAGTCTTAGGCAGTGCCACGCCCTCGTTAGAGTCTGTTTTAAACGCGAGGCGTGAGCGCTATATTTTATGCAAACTCACACAACGAGCAGAAAAGATGGAACTGCCTACTATTCATGTCTTGGATTTGAGACAAGAGAAAGGTCAGCGTCAGGGAGGCTTTTTGATGGCGCAGTGCATGAAAGAGGCGGTGGAAACTCGATTAATGCGCCAAGAACAGTGCATTTTGTTTTTAAACAGAAGGGGTTTTGCCACATCGGTTCAATGCCCTAATTGTGGAAGGGTTTGTGAGTGTCCACGCTGCTCTGTGCCTCTGACCTACCACCGAACTTCTAATTTGATGCGTTGCCATTTTTGCGATTATCAAGATGGCCTGCCCAAGCTATGCGAGGAGTGTGGTTTCGAGCAACAGAAATATGGAGGTTTTGGCACGCAACGCGTTGAGGATGCCGTTCAGCATTTATTTCCTAAAGCTCGTTGGCAGAGAATGGATTCGGATAGCATGCGCGGCAAGTACGCTTATGAGGAAGCGTTGACAAATTTCCGAAGTGGTAGGACAGATATCCTTGTAGGGACGCAAATGATAGCCAAGGGGCTCCACTTTCCCAATGTAACCTGCGTCGGCGTAGTGAATTGTGATTCGGCTCTAAATCTCCCTGATTTCCGCGCCGCAGAAAGAGTATTTCAGCAACTGGTGCAAGTGGCAGGCAGAGCGGGAAGAGGAGATCAATTAGGAGAAGTTTTTATCCAGACCTACACACCCTTTCATCCGGCCATCCAATTTGCCAGACATCACGATGTAGAGGGGTTTCAGGAGCAGGAGTTAGAATTTCGTAAAGATCTTATGTATCCGCCTTATTGTCGTAGTGTGTTGGTGATGTTTCGAGGAAAGAGTGAAGAGAAGACCAGATACTGTATAGAACAAGCGACGAAACGAATCAGAGAACGACTGCAAGATCAGGCAATGGTTTCTGAAATGGCCCCAGCACCCATAGAGAAGCTCAGAGATGAATACCGCTTTCACACATTTATTCGCACTCAGAAAATTCTACGGGTCAGTCAAGTTTTGCGTGAAGAAATAAAAAAGAAGATTTGGCCTGAGGGAGTTAAAGTGAGTGTCAATGTTGACCCAGTGAATTTGCTCTAAACCGGATGATGTCATAGACGTTGAATGAAATCCTTTGCAGAGTACACGAGTAAAAATAATATCCTCAATATCTCATGCTACATGAAATTCCCCCGCCTGCGTTATAGATATCATAGTCGGCTATCGCTGAACGATCAGAATCGCGTCGATCATAGCTAATAAATGTTCGGAGCGTTAACCATTCTGTCGGCAGGTAATAAAGACCCATACCTATGGAGTTAGACCAGTCCAAGCGCTTTTCCAAATCGTTAGGATCTTTTTCATGGGTGTAGCGAGAAAATTCGAAGCGATAATAGGTCTGAATCAGCAATTCCTGCAATGGTGTCCAGAGGTAGGCAAGGGTTAAGGCTTGAGAGGTTCTATCTTGAGTTTCTGTATTGAAGTTCTCTTGTTCGGTGAAGTAGTAACGCCCCTCATAATTTGAGGTAAATAGCATGTCATCTGAGATGGGGAATTGCTTTTCTAGAGACCAGGAGGGTACATACTCTTTGTAAAATTCGGCGTAGTCATCCTCTGAGCTGTCATGTCCTAGCAGCCGCTGCCAGTCAAAGCCAACTGTAGCAAACCAGGTCTCATGGAAGCGAAAACCTGTTTGAGTAAAAACGGTCTGGGAGTCAAAATCTAAGTCATTTAGACCATTTTCAGTTTTATCGAGCCCATAGTTATACCACTGGTGACGAAATCCAAGACGGAAGTACAGTTGATCTCCGTCAAAGTCCCAAGGATCCGGAGCAAAGGCAGCTTCTATGGTACTAACCAGAATTCCTGTGTCTTCTCCATTCTCCGTAGCTGTATCTTCAGAGAGAAAAACATTTGATGTATAGTAGTATTGAGAGTCAACATAACCTTCTACCCAGCGTTTTCTTGGCTTGATGGACATTAAATATTGTGGACCAATGTCTTGCTCTTCTCCGGGAATAATCTCGGGAATACTCTCGGCATTTTCATAGGCTTCTACTGTTGTATTTTGTGTGAGCTCGCTCTCCAATTGGCGACGGATTCTTGCTTGTTCGCTTTGGTCAATTTGAGGTACTTGTGCAGATATCGTTGCTAGATTAATGAAAAATGAACTAAACAGTAATAGAGGAAATGATAAATAGTTCTTCATTATTTAGGCTTTGAAAAAACTGGGACGCCAGTACTTGATGATAAAGTGTTTGGTGCACCCGGATTAGCAAGGGTGCTTCCTGGAACTGGAGGACTTATAAAGAGAGCAGTGCCATTATATTCTACGTCTATAAGGTTCAGTCCACCCTGCAATATTCCTCCAGCATTCCAGACCCATCTACCCGTATTTGTTTTAAAAACATATTCACCAGGTCCTATTAAATTAACCTTTTCTAGAATAATGGTATTGGCCTCCATGTTGGTTCTTGTGGATTGCAAAGTATTGACCCCGGAGGTGCTTCTTATTTCAATGTTTTTACCGCTTTCGAAAACTAAGTTTCCATTAACTTCAAAGTTAAAATTTTTAAAATCAATATTATCTAAAGCGTGGAAAGCTAATTCAACGTCTGGCCCTGAACCGCCATTGTGCTTGATTGTCTTGGGTGGCCCCG
Organism: Verrucomicrobiota bacterium; assembly: GCA_039192515.1. Classification (NCBI taxonomy): domain Bacteria; kingdom Pseudomonadati; phylum Verrucomicrobiota; species Verrucomicrobiota bacterium. The sequence continues at coordinate 62,275 of JBCCXA010000013.1, forward strand.
ATTCAGCTGACGAAGTGCTGCCAATATCCCTTCGCGAGGCAAAAGTGACTTCTCTATTGTAGTTGTTGAGTTTTGTTCCCTTGTCAAAAAGAAGTTTTCCATCTGCTAAAAAGGCAAAAACCTCTGTACCGTTTTGCTGTGCTTTGGACAGGTCGATATTCCCAGTTTGAACTTCTATATCTTGGGCAAAGAAAGCAGTGACTCTCGTTTCATTTAGAAATTCTGCTCCTGGATCAAACTCTTCGATGCGGGGAATGTCTGAGCCGGTTTCAAAGACACCGATTCGATCTGGATCCAGATCTGGGGAATCAATCAGAGCGCGTTTACTAAACCCCTGTGCCCTTCTACCTGACTGTACTTCATTTTGTGATTCGCGTGTGGTATTATTAATAACGAGTTCAAAGGATTTTTTCGTTTTTGCATCGCCTACCTTCACATCAGATTTTTTAGCACGACCTGTTTTGACTAAATTTTGCTGCTTATTAATCTCTTTATTAATTTTGGGAAGAGAGGGAAGTTCTTGGGAAAAGCCGTTCACGAGGTCGGCTCCATCCACGTTACGCTGTAAATCAAAGTTAAGAGGCTTAGGAATAAAATTTTGCCCGGGCAGGATGAAAGTGACTTGCCCTGCTAACACCGTCTGGGATCTTCCATTTGGTAGAGTAGCTTTAGCTTTACCTTCTAAAGTCATTAGCTTGAATCCACCGTTACTCGTTGCACTAGCGGCTACCGTCGTTCCGGTGATAGCAGCCGTGGCACCTGCCGTGCGGATGACTCCACCACCGCGACCTCGAGGGGAATGGAACAGTACACTGCCCTGTTGGAGGTTGATACCCCGCTCTCCTTTATCAAAGGAAAGGATGCTGTTTGAACCAATCCGAGTGATGGTTTGATCCTCGGCAATCAGTTCAGCGCGAGATTTTATACCTGTTTTGACAAGGTCCGGGGCAGCCACATTGCTACGGATAGTGGCTTTTATAGAGCGTTGACTAACGGATTGGATAACGGAAACATCATTAACAACCTGGGTAAAGGTTGCTTCATCCAGAAGGTTTCTAGCTGCGAATAAGCAAGGATGCGTGCCATTCAAGGAGATTAGTGTAAATACAGAGACCTGGAGAAGCTTCTTACCCGTGAATATATGCCCCATTAGTTTAATATACGCAAAATTGTGAAAATGTGGCAAGAGATCCTTTTTCTGAGAGATTTGGCCTGCTTTTTCATCAAGCTGTCTCGGGATGAGCTTAATGCTAGTGCATTTTCTAATGAATGGGAAACAGTGCCTCATCCAATCTGTCATTCTCTGGTTGCACCGGTGAAAGCCTCTAGAGATGCGTCTAGTCCTCTCGGTGCTTCCATCCCTGTTGATATAAGCGGATTAATCCGGCGGAAAAATCTACGAATGCTTCAATCTCCTGGATACCTTATTTGAACCAGGGTATGGCAAAAATGGATCTTTAAGATGAGTTCAAAAATACTCCGAGAGGTTAAAGAAGTTGAAGGAGATAGCTAAAAGCTTGGGCCCTTGGGTCCTAAGCAAAAGAGAGTCGATAAAGCTCTATTACTCCACACCTCTTGAACGTGGCTCAAGGGCCAATCCCTAGGCGAGGTGGCATCATGCGAGTTTGGCCGACTTAGAGGCGCTATTTGCTAATTTGCTATTCATGGTAAGTGGATTGCCTCTTCAGATGATCGACAAGCTTCTGAGCGGTATTTTCCCAACTGAAGGTCAGAGCATGCTTTCTCCCTGCCTGACCTAGGCGATCTCTAAGATTACGGTCTTGGATTAATTTCTTTAATTCTTTGGAAAGGGTATGGATATCACCTTCATCTACTAGGATTCCCGTTTGACCATCTTTGACTGCTTCAGCAACTCCTCCCGTGCGATATCCAATAACTGGCTTGCTTTGTAAGCCTGCCTCTAAATAGGTAATGCCGAAGCCCTCCACACTGGTTTTAAGAGTCCGGCTCGTCATGGCATAGATTTCGCAATTGGCATAGGCTTGGGCCAGTTTCTCTGGTGCTACAGGTCCAAGGTATTCTAGGGTAATGCCTAGTTTTTTACTCAGGGCTATTAATTCTTGAAGGTATTGCCCATTGTCAGTGTGGTCACTCTTCCCGGCAATATGGTATACAATGCTATTTTTAGTCTCTGAGTCTAGTTTGCCAAGTGCCTCAATAACTTCTCGGTGTCCTTTGCGATGATGCACTCTAGCAAGCGTTAAAATGCGTACGCGTCCATTCGTCTCAGGTTTTATGGAAATGCCATTGCGCATTGCGGGACTGCTGCAGGCACAAGGAAGGGTGATCACTCGTTCTTTGACAGCGCATAAGATAGAGCCTTTAAGGTTACATCCAGAGAATCTAGAAGCAGATGCCAGCAGCTTTGTGTAGGGAAAGAACATTTGTGCTGCTATGTAGAGAAGTTTGTTCGATTCAAATTTATAAATTTCTGATCCGTGCCAGATACAAACGGAATTATAGGTTAGGTAAGACGGCACGACATGAAAAAGTCTGCCAACCATCATCATGATTTGGGCCCCTACGCTGGGTAAGAGGATGACTCTACTCATTAATTGTTGATGATCCCTGATGATTTGTCGTCCCATCTGAAGAAGTGAAGGGATTTTTAAGCTGCCATTGGCTTGCAACCTTTTAACAGGAAATGGCATTGTGCGATCGATGTCATCCTGGTTTGCGAGGTAGTTTGGTGCCCATACTTCTATGCAATACCCAAGTTTGTGCAGCGCCATAGCTAATTCTACACAATAAGTGCCTACACCACCGTAAAACGGAGGGAACTCATGGGTTATCATCACGAATTTCATGAACAGCTAATAGGGCTAAGCTGATATTCATAAAGTGCCTGAGGCATAGACGAAAGCTTTTTGTGCAGGAATTTGCCATTTTCCCAAGACTAAATGCTCGAGATTTACCATTTTACGAAGATTACGTGAAAATCTTGATAAATTATTATTTACGTACTTTCATTATTCGACAAGAATCCCTGTTCACTTTTTCAAGTTATATAATATGGCACTGACAGAGAATGATATGGCAGATCTCAAGGCTGCTCTAAAAAGATGTAGTCAAGAGACTGTGGAAGCGGCAATTCGTTATCGAGAACATGGTGATGCTTCGGTGTTACCTGGAGTTGTTACAGGAATTATCCGGAGATATATGACTCCTGATTCTGAGATCGACTTAGCAAAAGCGGGTGATGAGACAAAACTGATTGAAGATCTGGGGATAGACTCCCTCACCATGTTGGAAATAGTTCTAACCATTGAAGAGGCATTAGGTATCCGCATACAGAATGAGGAACTCGTAGACATTATTACATTAGGCCAAGTAAAAGCCTTTATTACTCGTAAGGTTTCTGGAGAAGGTGGAGATGACTCCTCGGCAGCGCAATCCGATAAAGTCAAAAAATATGATCGTGACGCAATCACCATCACACTACCACAAAACCCTCCATTCCTTTTTGTGGATTCGGCGGAGATTGAAGACAAAAAGATCATAGCCAGGTATGAAATCACTGGGGATGAATATTTTTTAGAAGGACATTTTAGTAATAATCCCGTTTTTCCTGCTTCCATAGTCTTTGAAGCTTTGGGTCAGGTAGGTTGCCTTTGGGTCATTGAGAACGCCGCTGCCCAAACCGGTCAGGAAATCAAACCAACAGAAGTGGTCTTTGCCTCCATGGAGGATGCCCATTTCCACAAGCGTGCGGTTCCTGGTGATGTTCTAGAGATGGAAGTTACTCTGGATCGACTGCGCGCACCGCTTGCTGTCTTCAAAGGTGCTGTCAAAGTCAAAGGAGAGCGTCTAGCTGAAGTGGCTCACCTGGTTCTAGCTTTTGGCAGCGAGTAATCAACCTCACTATTTGTTTGCTCTTTGGGGTTAATCTCTCTATTCCATCTATCCGTATTGAGTTATATGGTAGATAAGAAGCGTATTGCTATTACAGGGCTTGGTTTCATTACGCCCATCGGAAATAGCCGCCAAGATGTGATACAGAGTCTGAAACAATCACGCTCAGGTATTAAGAAGTGTGAGCTATTTGATGACCCCAAGATTCCTATTTCATTAGCGGGCTTAGTAGAGGGATTTTCTTTTCCCTCAATCTCCTATGATGAATGGACTTTTCCAGAAGGCGTCAGCTTTAGGCGAGATCAACTAAGATCAATGGCCCCTAACATAGTCTTTGGGCATCTCTCAATGCAACAAGCCATAGAAGATGCGGGTTTATCGGAACAAGAGATTTCTAACCCAAGGACGAGTCTGATGGCGGCTTCTACTGGTTCGCAATGGATGAGTCATGAAACCCTGAGCAGGATTGATCAGCGTGGAGTGCGCACCGCGAGTCCTGTTTGTGTCTGTTACAGTATTTCTGGCTCACTCAATATCAACTTAGCTGCAAATTTTAAGATCAAAGGAGGCATGTTGGGTTTCTCCAGTGCCTGTGCTTCTTCCGCTCATGCATTTGGTACTGCCTCTGATCTCATTGCCCTTGGTAGGCAGGATCGAGTTTTTGTGGTCGGTGCAGAAGAGGTGAGCCGGGAGGCAATCGTGCCCTTTGCAGCTGCTAGAGCACTTTCTTTAAAGGACGACCCAGAGGCGTATCCTTGCCCCTTTGATAGCAAACGAGATGGTTTTATTGCTTGCGAAGGTGGAGTGACCATGGTTCTGGAGAATCTTAACGTGGCTCAGGCTCGCGGAGCGAAAATCTATGCGGAAGTCTTGGGGTGGGGGCAATCATCCGATGGGTATAACGTGGTCATCCCTGAGCCTGAGGGAGAGGGTTTAGCCAGGGCGATGCAGTTAGCCCTAGAGGAATCGGCAATTTCAAGTTCGGAGGTAGATTATATCAATGCTCATGCAACTTCTACTCTAGCTGGGGATGAAGCAGAGGCTAGGGCTATTGATCGTGTCTTTGGCCAGAGTGGTGATGCGCCCTATATCAGCAGCACCAAAGCTTTAACGGGTCATGGACTCCATCTGGCTGGAGTGATGGAAGCTTCCTTTGGCTGTCTTTCTATTGATGAAAAATTTATGCCTGTTTCCGCGAAGATAACCGATTTAGATCCTAAGTTTGAAAACCTTAATATTGTAAGAGAGCCTTCTCAAGTACGCCCGGAAGTAGTCATGAGCTCTTCAAGTGGTTTTGGGGGGACAAATGTTTCTCTAGTCATGCGCCGCTATAGCCCAGATTCATGAAAGCTGCTAGAGTTGTCTCTAAGGAATAGCACTTTATTTACGCCATCTCTTCCACAAATGACATGCAAAACGTTCTGATTACTGGGGCAAGTTCGGGGATAGGCTTGGTAACCGCTAAGCACTTGTTAAATCTAGGGTATAAAGTCTACGGTACATCGAGATCCCTAGAGCGATTAGAAAGTATCCAGGGTCTTCAAGCAATTGAGATGGACTTGTGTTCCGATGCTTCCATTGCTAGCGGCTGGGAGAAAATTGAAAAAGCAGGTGGCGTAGATCTGGTTATCAACAACGCAGGCGCGGGTTATATAGGTTCCATCGAGAAGATGTCACTCGATGAGGAACGCCGACTTTTTCAGATTCTCGTTCATGGTCCAATGTTGCTTAACCGCAAGGTCGTTTCTTTTTTTAGGAAACAAGGCTTCGGGCTATTGATTAATGTGACATCTGTAGCTGGAATCTTACCCATTCCTTTTATGTCATGTTACAGTTCAGCCAAAGCAGCTTTCATTGCCTATACTTCGGCGCTTCGTATAGAAACAGCCGGAGATTCTTTCCGAGTGGTAGACCTCAGGCCAGGTGATATTCGCACCTCTTTTAATGAGGCAATGACAAAAGGACTGGAAGATTCCTTCTACCAAGACAAGCTTACGAAGGCGTGGCAAGTCATTGATAAAAATCTTAAAGAGGCTCCAGACCCACTTTGCGTAGCTCAGAAAATAGAGCAAATCATTCAAGATAAAGGAGCTCAAGAAGTTTATTATGTGGGAGATTTCTTTCAAACAAGAATCGCTCCATTTTTACTGCGTTTTGCTTCCAGCAAATTAGTCACTAGAGCGATTCTTGCTTACTACAAGCTAGATTAGGTTGGGGTTCACTCCGCAATCTTAAGACTGCAAAATGACGCTCTGTGTTTCCTTTTTCCATGCGGTAGGAGTAGAAGCGGTTTAAATCGGCACCGGTGTTTTCCATGCAGTCATAAAATTGGTGCAAACCTATTTCTTGAGCTTGCGCAGCCATTTTTTTTGCAATGTCCACTTCATAAAGAGGGGGTCGAATGCAAGGTCCAAGAACGCATAATATATGACTAATTTCAGATTGATAGGTTTCAACCATGGCCATGACGGTTTGTTTTAAGATGTTTTGCTCCGTTCCCTTCTTGCCCGAATGGGCCACAGCTATTACTTTTTTTGTGGGATCAAAGAAATAAAGCGGGCCGCAATCAGCCGCTCGTATGACCAGGGATAGATCCGCCGTTTGCGTGATTAAGCCATCTACTATGGGTACCGTTGTGTGACGATGTTTTTGATCTACTACAGCAACCTGACTCCCATGCGTTTGCTCGGCTTCTACGATCTGGTCATGTGGGAATTGGCATGCTCGAAGCAAATGAGCCAGATTTTCGCGTGTGCTTGCAAAGTGTTTTTGTCGAAGCGTGAAAAGATGCTGAATCTGCTTCGAGACAAGTTCTGGGAAAAGCTGGTAGTTCGCTGTCATAGCACCATGCTAAGGCCTAAATACCAGATTCCGAATAGAATATAGCCCTTCTTCCTTAGTTCGGAAGAAGGGCTAAAAATGTTCTATAATAAATGCGCGCTAAATGAATGGATTGGATCAATCATCCATATGATCTGCCCAAGTGGGTGACAGACGTAGATTTTGTTTCACTTTTCTTCTTTCGTAACGGTGGGCTCCAGCTTTCCGAGCTTTGCCCTCTAATTCACTGAATATGTATTTCGGTGGTGTGAGATGTGATGTTGTTATTTGTGTTGTTTTTCGCATAGGAACCTTCTCCTTTCGAGAATAATTTAAAAGCAGAAATCTTGCCAATGAGTCGATATAGAGATTAGCCGCAGTCATTTAATGGATTATAAATATTGCGAATTTTTGCAGATACCAAACCGTTAATAAAATATCGGCATGAAAGGGAGTAAAATTAGGCATTGTGAAAAAAAAAGACCAATCTTTATGGGTGGCTAACTTGCGAGAATCAAAGTTCGGTGTATCTATAATGATGTGATTAATACTTAATCCCTAGACCTATGATAGCTGTTACCAATTGCGAAGAGAAATCACAAAAAAAGTTTAGAAGTAAAATAAAACCTTACTTAAATTCTTCATCTAGAAAATGTGTAAAACTACGTTCTGTCCGACCGGAAGGGAAAAGTAAGCCGACTACCGAGCTAGGAGATGTGGACGATACGCCACTAGGGGACGTCAACTATTTGCTCAATGCGGATCTTATGCTGGCAGTTAGCCATGCGATTGAGGATATGGCATCTGAAGTCAAGGATGGGGAGCTCCTTAGCACCTTTCAGGACTTAGGTAATTTTGAACCGCAGCGCAAGCGCTACCGCGAGCTATCTCAAAATCTCAGCTCTGTTCGTGTAGTCGGTTGCGGAGAACCTCCTAAGCGCTGCGGAAAGACCGAATTTGTAAGGTTCTGTTCCGATGATTTGGCTCGGTACTGGGTTGTTTCCTTAGCTAGTGACTGTTCGCATGCCGCATTAGTCTGTCAACAAGTCAATAAAACAGATCAATTCAAAGAAAAATTATTTGTTGGGTTCTATACCTTCAACCCTTTCTTTGTGCGATCTATTCATAGGCATTTCTCTTTAATGATGGTGGGTCTTGGTAAAGTCATCAAAAATTGGCAAATCGAGATGAACTTGCCTGTTCTGACGCAAAAAGAACTCAAAAAGTACCTCAAAGATAGCCAGTAAAGACTTATATTAGAGAAGCTTATATACCTGAAACTCGACAGCCCAATATGTTAGACCTGTCCTGGGGCTCAGTCCTAAGCGAATAAATTCAATTTTAGCACTATACAAATCCGTTTTGATTTGCCATATTATAGAGAGTCGTTGTTAATAACTTCAGGAGCATACTCATGAGAAAAATCAGTATAATCGCTTTATGTACCCTTCTAAGCGCACAGCTTATGGCTTCGCCCAGTTTGATGATCGATGCCATGGGCAAATTAAACTTTCTGGATGATTCTGGTAACCTTGCCAAATCTATCGATAAAGGCTCAATCGCAGCCGACATTGAACTGGGAGATCAAAAGTTTCGCGTTTCCTATGGCCGGGATCTCCAAGGAAACCCTAACATCATTATCTATTCGAATCCTACGAACCCGTCCAATATTTCTCTGAGAGGTTTTGGCAAGGAGATTAAAATTTTGGACGGTGGAGTGCTCACCATTGTAGCCACTCCAGACGGTAATGACGCGATGCTCAAGTCGGGTCTTTTGGGCAAAGTTCAAGTAGGTGGGCAAACCATGCAGCCTAACTCAGTCGTCAATATTGGTGGGGGTCAGATTACCCAGCAGCCTATTTTCCAGCAGGCCGAAATGGTTAAGAAGTCTGCTTCTGGTCAAGCAACAACCCAAAGCGGCTTGTTAAAATTAGGGGCTACGGCACACCGGGTAAGCGGAACTGTCATGGTTACCTACCCAGGTCAACAAGAGAGACCCTTGGTTGCCGGAGATGTTTTACAAGAAGGTGCCATCATTCGCACGGGCGCGGACGGCAATGTCTACCTCTCTCCTTATCCTCAGTCGTTGGCATGGTTGGAGCCTTCCTCTGAAATGGAAATTTTAAAACTGGCTCCTGATGCATCAGCTGGTTTGGATGCCAATATTTTACTAGGGCTAAAACAAGGAACCATTACTTCGACGTTGAGAGGTATTGATCACTCTAAAGTTTCCTACAAAATCAAGACACCCAGGGGAGTTGCTGCTGCTAGGGGCACAACCTTTACTGTTACCGCTGACGGCAACGTGATCGTTTGCTCAGTTACGGAGGGTAACATCACCGTCAATTTAGATGGTGGGTCTGTCTCTATGGATATAAGCAATGGCTTTGAAGCCACCTTTACTCCAAATGGAGGCGCACCTCAGCAATTGCCTATGAATGCTCAAAGAATCGCTCTCATTAACAACATCATCGAAGTTTACCGGCAAATTTTTGGCAATCTAGGTGAAGGGGGCGAGTTTGATGAGATTGAAGGCGTGGGTGATACCGATATCGGAGATGCGTTATCTGACCTCATAGACAATCTTGAAGACGCTCTTGATGACATCGACGATGATTTGGACGACGATGATACCACACCCACCAGCTAAGGTGCAACGCGCTCTAAATTCTCCCTCTCCCTAAAACTAAAGCGAAATAATTTGCAGCGTAGACTCATTCACCTAGATATCAGGGACTCACCAGGAATCCCTTTTTTGGTGTTTGCAGGAATCGTTGAGCTATAGTCCCTGTCAATGAGCTTTGTCACGGGCCCTGCGCTAAGCACTGCTCCTTCTAGAGTTGCCGGTAGATACGTCTGTACCCAATCCCCAGCTAAATGGAAATTACTCCACTCCGTGTTTTGCTGCGGACGCATTTCATCAACAGACGGGGTTGCTGCAAATGTGGCATCTATAGACTTATAAATAACATCCCGACTAATCGTCATTTTTTTGCTTTGAGGAAAATGTTGTTGGATCTCCTTCTTGATGAGCTCAAGAAGTTCAGGTCTTTTTAATTCAAGCTCTTGGTAAGCTGCACTGATGATGATCGTGTAATGGTAGAAGTCGTTGGCAAAGCTAGGTAAATAGTCGGTACGATCAAATATCCATTGCACGGGTGAATCTAGCAGTCCGACAAAAGGCTGATTGATAATGGGTGTGTCACAAAGAATATGCACCGAAATAATAGGTGAGGAAGGAATTTGAGCGATCTGATTTTTGAGAGGAGATGTTTCGGGCAAGAGGCTTGAGAGTGCCTTGGATGGCATACAGCTAATACACTGGTCAAAATGCTCATAAGTCTGCCTGGTGGTTTTAAAAGAGATTAATTTATCCTTCTCAAAGCAGAGTTCCTTGATGGGTTCTCCAGTATGGATGCGGCCTCCCGTTGCCTTTAGGAATAGCTCTGCTTCCGGCATAAGCAATTCGCTGAGACCTACTTTGCTGAAGTAAATACTTGCATCGGATGTGCCGCCAAATAAGGATTGGCGTAGGACGGCTTCAAAGAGTTTTGCACTGGCAGAAGCAATAGGTTCATTCAGAGCTGCTATGCAAAGGGGTTCCCACAACACATGAATCGCATGAGGGGTTTGCCGTTGCCCAAGCAACCATTCCTTGACCGTGGACTTTTGACTGGGGCTCTGACCAATCCTTAAAGACAACCCAAAATAACAGATAGCGATCCGGTCTTTCCAACTGAGCTCTTCAAAGCTCAATAAGGCCTTCAGTAGATGGAAAGGAGCGGGCAAATTAGCCGCACGCAAGTGAGTGATGCCCTTATCAAGGCTATGATAGGGGACATGAATGCTCTTCTGAATTTCTAACTTTTCTTCAACTCCCAGGGACTTGATAAGATTAAGACATGAGTGATAACAACCCATTAAGATATGCTGACCGTTATCAAAGGTAATGCCTGTTTTGGTGTCGTTGTAACTATGAGCTCTCCCTCCCGTATAAGATTTGGCCTCAAAGATCTCTACCTGATGACCTCCCCGAGAAAGATGAACCGCTGTAGCTATACCGGCAAAACCGCCCCCAAAGATGGCGACACGCTGTGGGAGTTTTGTTGAGGTAGGCAAGCTATTAAAAGAGCGCATCGCCTTGATAACAGCTAGGACTTTCTCAAATTTATTGAGCTGGACGGGCGCTTTTCCAAGCCCGAAATTATTTTTTCTAAGCTTTTCCAGCAACCTAGAATAAACATGTGTCATAATCTCCGCCGCTGCCATGTTCTTGCTGTCTTTTGCGGGTAGGAGTCGAGCTGCTTTGGCATAAAAGTGTTTTGCCCGATGGTATTGTAAAAGACAAAGACGTTTTAAGTTCGCTTTATTGGGCCATGTTCGCAGATCATCTTCCGTGACCTGGAAAGTATCTAACTCATCTTGGGGAATATAAATACGGTCATATTCCAGCAAATCATACTGAATGTCTCGTAAGATATTCGTCAGTTGAAAAGCCATGCCTAGAGCAACAGCATAGGCTTTAGTATGGGCATGACTGTGCTCAAAGATCTCGATAGAGGCTAAACCAACCGCAGATGCTACCCGGTAACAATACGTTTCTAATTCGGCAAAGGATGGGTAGCGGCTTTTATGAAGATCCATTTCGACGCCCCGCATGATGTCTTTCAAGGGATCTGGTGGAATCAGGTATAAACGAACGATCTTTGCTAAATCTTGGCCAAGCCGAGATTGAGGAGTACCTGTATAACAAGCGTCTATCTCCTGATTCCAAAATTCGATCTCTTTGAGTTTTTGAGTAAGACTCTTGTCTTTTTCATCCACGATATCATCTGCTGTGCGACAGAATGCGTACAAAATGGCCATCGCCTCACGTTTTTCCTTGGGGAGAATGAAAAAAGAAAGCGCCAGGTTGGAGCCGCTTTTTTGAGTAATGGTCTGGCTATCGGGAAGATCTTGCATCGTTAAAGAGTGGTGCCTCGTAGAAAAGAAAATTTACCTGAAGATAAAAGATTTTAAGAAGAGGGTCACGAAATCAAATTTGGACAACTTGGGGCGTTTCGATAAAGTATCATATCCCCGACGTCTTATTTTTTCTAAGATAGTAGTTCCTCCCAACCAAGTCATACGAATTTCCCAAGCTAATTTCCCTGAATAACAAGCGAGGGCTGGGAGTAGGGGACGACCTTGATCAAAATGTTCCTGAGCCAGCTGCACCTGTTCTTTCACGCAAGCGGTGAACCCCATACCAGGGACACCCGAGAAAAGCTCATCCTCCTCTACCCAATGTTTCTTTAATGCGTCCTGAGGTAGGTAAATGCGATCCTTACCTAGATCCACAGAGATATCTTGCCAGAAATTGGCGAGCTGCAATCCCGTGCAAATATGATCGGACAAGATATGAAGCTCCTCATCCCGAATACCGTGTAAATGAAGAACCAGTCTGCCTATGGGATTAGCACTTCGTCGGCAATAATCGAGCACCTCTTCGATATTGGCATAACGGCGTTTTTCAATATCCTGCTGAAAAGCGGATAAAAGATCGTAAAATAAATGCGCCGGTAGCTGGCACTTGTTTATCGTGTCCTGCAGGGGCAGAAAAATCCACTGATAAGTTGGCTCGACAAGCTGACCTTCTAAACAACGCCTGAGCTGCTCTCGGAAATAAGCCATCTGCTCTGATCTTTCCGCTTCTGATAGAGCATGTCTCCGGTGACCCTCTACTCGTGGGTCTGAGTATCCCTCATCTGCTATGTCATCGGAAACCCTGGCAAAGGCGTAGACCGCATGCACATGCTTTTGTAAGTGCTTGGGAACAAACAAGCCAACAGGAAAATTTTCATAGTGCGACTTGGCGAGCTTGCTACATCTCCCATAAGCACTTTCTAAGGACTCTGTCTGTTTCATCTGAAGCATACTTGTTCTTTAACCCAAAGGATGCCATAGAAATTTGAAGATCGTACCCATCTCCTTCAACTTTTATGGCGTAATCCCGGCTTAAAAGGAATAACAGTAAAGACACCTTTCCTCTGATTATCAACGAAATAGGAACGGGCAATGAGATTTACCCAGGAGCAGATGGAGTCACCCACGAGTGCATCTTCCAATTGACAACCATAGCAAGCCTTCCCGTCATCCCCCGGCTTGATCGGGGAAAGCCTCGAAGGAACCGTGCGAAGCACCATCCTGCTTGGATCAGGGCCGGTGTCAGGGGATCAATCCAGGGGTAATGCATCATCCGGGTTAAACTCTGCTTCTCTCCAAAAAAAGAGCCATCCGAAGATGGCTCTAGATTTTATAAACTACGAGGGGAAATCAAGACTTAGCAGCTTCTGCTTTCTTTTGTTTACGGCGAACGATCAATAAGGCAACCGCACCTAAGGCAAGTAGTGCATAGGTAGAAGGCTCAGGAATTACCGCCACTCCCACTGCGGTAATGCTATCTATTTCAGCATTCAAAAATGTCGTATTAAAACTTCCATTGCCTAAGAACCGAATAAGCTTTACATCGGTCAAATCTCCTGATCCTAAGGTAAAGGAATCAGATGTTACGCTGGTAAAACTATCTGTGAATGATGCTGTGAGAAAATCTGCCGTAGCAACAACCTGATCTGCACTATCGAATAGTAATATTTGGAAGTCAGGCATGCTGTTACCATTTGCAACTAATCCATTGATAGATATATCAGTTATTCCAGTTAGATCAAAAGATGCTGCTCCGAAACCTCCAGGACCTATGGAACCAGTGAGCTGGGCAAATGTTCCCGACGCCGCAAAGTTGAACTGATAGGAGTCAGCGGTAGCTACTGCAGTATTATTCTGAAATAAATTCGCAGTCAGGTTGTTCGCTTCCCAGTCTTCACCATAGTCCGCCAGAATAAATTGGGCATTTGCTCCAGTCATTAAACCCATGCTAAACAAACCGACTGCTATGTATAATCTACACTTTTTCATAATATCCATTCCCTATTATTCCCTTTTTCTTATTCTTAATCAAGCACATATGGAATTGTATTAGTTACAAATGCACTATTTGTTTTTGTTGTTGAAAATTTCTGAACAAGGTAAGGCGTGCCTGCTGGTATGACGTCATTGTCTTTATTACTTCCTAAGCCCGCTTCCAACCAATTACTGCCATTGTGGTAATATGGATACCATCTATTGTTGTAAAAGATAAAAAGCAAATCAGCTTTTGAAAAATCGGAATTTGTCTTCCATCCGTTCATATCTTCGAAGCCAAGCGAAGCTAAAGTTTTATCAATTGGGAAGGATCCGCCTACGAAGGTAAGACCAGATAAGGTTACTACATTCTTTGCATCGGTTGTGGGCACATAACCATCCAGGGTAATTACTAAATCGTCAGTTCCGCGACGGTTATATATGAGTCCTGTATTCGGGCTTAACGCTTGATTATTTCTATTAGACCCAAATCCTGCTTCTCTCCATTCTCTGGGGGATTTATTGAGGTAAAAAAGTCTCCATCCTCCGTCGATTAGAAGAAACACATTATCCGCTCTATTAAAGTCATTATTGCGTGTGATAATGTTTGAGTCGCCAAAGAACGATAGCAAGGTAAAACCAGGTACTATTTTGAATCGATCACCCACTTTGGCAGCACCAGAATTTTTAAGACTGATACCTGAGTTGTCTAAAGTTAATCTATCTGTTGTGTTAGCGGTGATAGGCAATTGCCTACCTGTCGCGTCACCGGAGGTGATAAGGAGGTAAAAGGGTGATTCAGGTTGCGAGAGTGCAGAATCCGACCAACCTGCTCCTGAACTGCTGATGCTATCAGCAGACACTGCGCTTATTTCCCCAGACATAATGCCTACCATATTTTCTGGCAATGCCGGTTCTAACGTAAGAGAAAGAGCTGACGTGCTGGGAGCACCTTGAGATCCTCCTGGTATGGTGAAATTCATAACCCCATAGGGCGTGGTAGAGACTGACTGTGCTTGGAGTAGTGGACTCGATAGGCCCAACAAGGCCGCTGTAATAGTTAGTATTAGTTTGTTCATAGTTTTAGTAATCCCCTAAATACAATTTATAATTTATTTGCAGGTTTTGATTAAGCAAGTTGTTTTTAATCTTTTTAACCATCGTAGTTTTTGAGTAGTAAACACAATGTTTTACAATTTCTATGGATATTAACCGTTATTTTCATAAAGTGTCAACGTAAAAAAAGCTCTATAAGCATATTTTTTGATTTTTTAAGTCGTTTTTCGATGGTTGTTTCCTCTGTTTCTGTAATCACTACTATTATAAGTAAATTCTATTTGCTTCTTGTCAATAACTCGTCTTTGCTAGTTTCGAAATTTAGCAACACTTTTATTAGCATTATTTTCAAGATTTTCAATGTTAAATATTTAACTTAAGCCACTTTATAGTAATGGAACCAGATGCGTCAAAACTTGCCCATCCCTCGACTTCTCTTCCCGTCATGCTCCGGCTTGATCGCAGTCAGGAGATCAAGCCAGGGGAATACATCATAGGCTCAATCAGTGCTTTGCATAAGGTTTATGCAAATAGATAGGGATATCCAGAATCTAAACCAAAAGATAACCTCACTAGATTCTTGCCTGATACAAAAAAGCATTAGTAGAGGTATAAAAGTCAAACTTAACGGTTCTGATAAAGTGCTTAGGTACCATGGTTACTCCAAGGAAAAGCCTTACTCATTGGATATTTTCCCCTGGATAACCCGATTGAATCGGGTTATGACCTGGAGTGGGTTTAGGACTTGTAAGATCATGCTCTAATCCACAGGCGGTGTCTCACTTCACTGTCATCCCACGACCCCTCTTTCCGTCATGCTCCGGCTTGATCGCAGTCAGGAGATCAAGCCAGGGGAATACATTACGGGCTCAATCAGTTCTTTGCATCACGTCTATGGGAATGGATCAAAACCAAGCAATTGACTAGGTCTTCCCCATAACCCCATGCAACCGGGCCATAACTAAGAGAGTACTTAGCCTTGAATCACCTCCTCACTCCAACCTCTGGCCTTGACGAATGCAACATAGGTCTGTTTGGTAATTGCCTATGCGAAAGAGGATCTTACCTTTACTTTTTTTAGCATGGTTCACGATAACCATTGATGCGGCTTCCATACGGGACAATCCGCTTGCACCGGTAAAGCGTGATCATCCTCGAGATACCCTTAAGAGCTTCATGGACGCGATGGAAGCCTATCGTGAAGGGGTGGAAAAACAAGATGAGGAATTGATGGCTTTCCTGGATAAGGCGGTGGACTGTTTAGATCTCAGTGAAGTGGCTGATATCACCCGCGTCCAGGAGGGCAGAGAAGCGGCCAAGCTCTTGAAGGAGGTGATCGATCGGCTGGTAAAAGTGGATTATGCGCGAGTACCTGATGACCCCAATTATGGGGTGTGGCGTTTTCCCAAGTCTGAGATCAAAATCTACCCCAAACCAGATGGGGAAGAAAAGGGGGAATACTTCTTTACGCCCAGGACGGTTGCTAAAGCCAATCAATATTACGAATTAATCAAAACGCGCCCTTATATAAAGGGCACAGGTGGTGGGGCTCATTATAAAGTAAGCTTTGTAGAAGAATACATACCTGCTTGGGCCATGGAAACTTTTGCCAGCGTGGCGTACTGGCAATGGATCGGGTTATTTGCCTCTATCCTGTTGGGGTTGGTCATGAAGTCCGTGGCCAGACTCATAGGCAGCCTCGTCATGCGTATGACCAGCAAGACGGCCAGCAAATGGGACGATGTCATTGTGGAATCCCTGGTGAGCCCAGTGGCGCTATTTATCGCATCCTGTGTTTGGTTTGGCTCCATTTATATCCTGCGTTTTGAAGATCTCTTTCAAGTGGTCTTAATTACTCTGGTCAAAGCCACCTTTTTTATAGCCGTGACTTGGATGGCGTACCGTTGTGCGGATGTCTTGGCCAAGTTCCTGGAACATAAAGCCCAACAAACCAAGACCAAACTGGATGATCAAATTGTCAAGCTGATTACCCGAAGTCTCAAAATAGCAGTGGTGATCTTTGGTGCGTTATTGGGCATTCAAAATATGGGGGTGGAAGTCTTTTCCCTGCTCGCCGGGTTGGGCATTGGTGGTCTGGCCGTCGCCTTAGCAGCCAAGGATACCTTGGCCAACTTTTTTGGGTCGATCATGATCATGATTGATAGACCTTTTCAGATCGGTGACTGGGTCATAGTCAAAGGGCAGGAAGGAACTGTCGAAGATGTGGGATTTCGTTCCACCAAGATACGCACCTTCTATAACTCACTCATTGCCGTACCCAACTCGGAGGTCGCCATATCACCCATCGACAACATGGGGCGTCGTCAGTATAGAAGAGTAAAGACCTATGTGGGCATCACCTATGATACCCCACCGGTTAAAATAGAGGCCTTTTTGGAGGGCATCAAAAATATTATCAAAGCTAACCAATTTACGAGAAAGGATTATTTTCATGTGGTCTTCAACGAGTTTGGTTCCAGCAGTTTGGATATTATGCTCTATTTCTTTTTAAAGGTTCCCAACTGGAATGAGGAGTTGGTGCAGCGGCAAAATATCTTTTTGGAGATTGTGAACCTAGCTCATGACTTGGGAATAGACTTTGCCTTCCCCACCCAATCCCTACACATTGAAACCTTTCCCGAAAAACAACCGGTTCGTCAACCTCATCGCACCGATCAAGATGAGATGGCAGCGGGGGCTTTGGCCTACGGTCCTAAAGGTAGCAAGGCGCAACCTTATGGCTCGGGTATGCACACCCCACCTCATAAAGACCCCGATCTTTCGGCAGACACTCGCTCAGGCGGCGATGGAGAATAAGCTTTCATAAGCTCGTTAGAAAACGTCCTTTCAGATAAAAAGTCCATGGATGCCTACCTCTTTCCGTCATGCTCCGGCTTGACCGGGGAAAGCCTCGAAGAAACCGTGCGGAGCACCATCCTGCTTGGATCAGGGCCGGTGTCAGGGGATCAATCCAGGATCTAAACCAAAAGACGAAGCCCTCCTCTTTCCGTGATGCTTCGGCTTGATCGCAGTCAGGGGATCAATCCGGGGAATACATCATTAGGTAAATCACTTGCTAGCATAACTTCTATGCGCATCCATCAAAATCAGAATTCAACCCGGAAGATGGACCTTCAAGGAGTCCTCGAAAATAGGATACATCCAGAAAATTTCCCTGAACATCCCCACAGTCTGCAGGTGAGACAAGCTCAGTATCTAGCCTCTAAAACGACAAAAATCTCCAACTTTAATGCTTAAATATCATAAATAACAAATTTGTAGTAATGACCACTTGCTAAATCGTGAAAGTGTGTATTTAATGTCTAAGTTAAACTCTAAAAAAATGTAAACTGACAATATAAAACAATGAAAAACAGCATCACCTGGATCTTACTGGTAACGGCGGGGCTAGTATCCACCACCACAAACGCACAAGTCACGATCGGAAATAGCGGGGGCGGCAGCTCAAGTTCGGCAAATTGGACGGTCACGGCAAATCCCTTATCGGTTGCCGGTAATCCGGGCACTCCTTCGGCCACCGGGACTTTGACCAATGCCGCAGCCGGAGATTCTTTTTCCTACGTGATCTCGGGAGTGAACAATTGGGATCTGACAGCCAATCCAGCTAATTTTGACGCTTACAAAGGAAATCTCACCTCTGCGAGCACCATCAAGTTTAGCGGTAATAATGGAGTGGGGGTAGGTAATAATAAACTGGATGTATTGGGGGAGGGGATCGTCTATACCTTTGATACGACGGGCTTAACTGCCTCTGGTAACCAACTCCTACTCAATCAGGTTAACTTTAATTTGGGCACCAACTCAGGAGATAAAATGGATTTTGTGTTCTGGGACTCGGATACCAACACCATTGTGGATTCTCAATATAACCTGAAGCCCAATGCCAGTTATGCACCAGCAACACCCATTACCGTGACCACAGGGGATCAACTTTACGTAGCCGTGGGCGCAGGCAATTCAAATAATTGGCGAGTCAAAGCACTGGTCCTGGACATCGAGGCAGGAGCTTCAGGCTCAAGCTTCGATGCACTGACCGTCAATAACACAGATGATCCAGTCAATCCAGTCCCTGTCGTAACCTTGACTTACGACGAGCCGGGAGGAGCTGCGGAAGTCTATTTAGAAACAACTCAAGATAATGCTACTTATTACTGGTTAGAAGATGCGGATCACCCTGAGGGTGCAGAACTAAAAATGCAACTTGATGCCAACAATGTGTTGACCCTTGTCGACCCAACGAACCCTACCAATGATGTCATTGTATTGAATCCTAATCCAGCTAACCCTAGCATTCAGCTTAATGGTGTGGACGTGCTTACTCAAAGCAGCGCAGATTCTCAATATTTATCTTCAAGTATTTCAATCAGCTCTGGAACAGGAGTAGACTCTGTCACAATAGGAACCAACAATACCGCAAGTGGAAATAGCTCACTAGCTTTTGGACAATCAAATACCGCTGCTGGATATTTGGCAACTACCTATGGATTCAACAATAATGCTAGCAATACATTTGCAACTGCCTATGGTTTTTCAAACATAGCTGGTGGTTTAGCATCTACAACCTATGGAGAATTTGTATCTGCCCAAGGGTATGCTCAGTTCGCCATGGGACGTCATAACATTCCCCAAGGAGACCCTAACGTGTGGGTAGACACCGATGATCTTCTCATCATCGGTAACGGAACGGATTCAGCCAATCCTTCCAACGCCTTTGTCGTGAGAAAGAATGGAGATACCGAGGTTGGGAAAGACCTTGCTCTTCTTGGAAACGAAGTATCTATTGGGTTATTTGAGGATCCTTCCAACCCCGGCACATACTCTCCGATTTCTAAAATCGAGGTAGAGAATAGTGGCATTAGGAACACAATGAAGTCGACTCACTATAGTCCCTCTATTGGAAGCAGCTCGGCGTATTGGGAATGGATTCATAAAAAAACTTCGAATCCTGATAATGAATCCCATTTTATGAGTCTTGCAGGTTTTGGAAGTACTACATATTTGTCTATTGGTGGCGACTTAGACAATTATGAGCAAGGTGACATTGTTCTGATTTCAGGTTCATCATCTCCTTCTATACAGATGGATAATGGTATCATTATCATGGCAGATGGCCCCACTGGTGTTTCATTCTCTCAAAAATCCGTCATTCTTTCTGGCTCAGGGATCAATGCTCCAAGTGGCGATAATATGGTGGTTGTTGGAGAGTATAATGATGACTCAAGTTCAGAGCCGGTTACCTTGGTTGTAGGAAATGGCTCAGACGATGCCAATCGTTCCAATTCCTTTGTCGTTTATAAATCGGGCAAGGCTGAATTTACTGGCCCTGTTCACGTGCCCCGCGCGGGCGACATCCCTATGTTTGGAGAATAAGTCTTTCAGAGGGGAGGAAAAGTTTCTGCAAAGACTTAGCTATGATTTGCTTTATCTAGGGATAAAAAAGGATCGATCACCATTCGCGTGTGAAGCAGCGTGAAGGAGTCTTTTAAAAAAGAGAAAACAACATGAAAAAAACAACCTTATTGATCACCGTGGTAACTCTAAGCGCTGCTTTCAGCACTTTAGCACTTGCTCAAGCAATACCGCCAGTTTGGTGGAGCAATGGAACACCACCTATGGTAGAAGCTAGCGGAGCCGATAATTCGGCTGCCGCTATTCAGGGACAGCTCAAGCACATTACCATCCGCGCCTATGAAGAGCTGGAGGCTAATTTGCCCAATGGTGCAGGGAGTTCTATAGAGTCTCTGATCTATGGAGGCTCAGCGGGGGCTGGATGGTATGAAGAAGATGCTATCACACCCAAGGTTGATCCCAATGCTAACCAATTGGTCGTTCTCGGAGAGCTGAAATACATTGCCAATTTGTTTTTTCAAAGGCTGGTAAATCAAGGTTACAACATAGCTTTTGCAGATGGTCAAACTCCCCAGCAATGGCTTCTTAGTTGGGCAAATGAGACAGATCCCCTCAATGACCCGGTAAACAAGCAGGTGGTTAACCTAGGACAAATTAAATACCTTTTTAGCTGGGATTTGGCGGGAGATGGAGGGGCTGGCGGCGAGGCCGGCGGTCCGGATGGACTACCGGATTGGTGGGAGATGTTATACTTCGGTGATCTCGGCCAAGGTCCCTTGGATAACCCTGATGGAGACCTGCTTAATAATTTGGAAGAGTTTAAGCTTCTGCGCAATCCAAATGCGGATGCCATCAACGATACCGGGGGGATCCTTGGATTAACTATTACTACCCCTTAATCAAAAATGAGGGAATTCTCACTAACATTCTTAACAAATCAAGCTCATGAAAAACAGATTTCGGAAATTATCTAAAAAATGCGAATTTATGATAGGACGAATCCTCTGCCTGTGGTTTCTCTTCAGCATACTTAGCTTTGCAGCCGTGGATGAAGCCAAGTTCGATGTCTATCTCACTAACGGCCAAGAAAGGAATAGTGAAGAGGGACAAATAAGTTCCGTAGATGAATATGAGAAGGTGGATACCATATCAGCAACCGATTTGAGGAATGGGTATGAAGTTACTTACGGGGAAAATGAGGAAAATGAATGTGACGTAGCCGCTGCAGCCGTACCCGAAGGTTTTGATATCAGTGAATGGAGCTTTGATAATGATAATAACAAAAATGATACCTACTCCATGGGAGAAAGCCCATCAGAGGGTGGCTGTATTGTTTTTGCCAACCAACCACCTCCACCCAGTGAAGGAATAGCAAGTGTTACCTTGCAAAGTCAGGGCTGTGATGGAGGTGATTGTAGCTCTGGGGACAATGAAGGAGATGGCTCCGGTCGGGGAGACTCACCACCTCCCGGTTCGGGAGGCTCCGGAGGAAGCAGCGGTTATTTTAACTTCAACACAAATCTTGGAGAATCTACTGCAGGTGGCTTTTCAAGCACAGCAGGGACCCTTTATTCTTTTAGCGAATTAGGCGGTGTGGGATCATTGGGAAGCCGTGCTTCTTTGGGAGTCTCGAATGCATCTTCACCAGGGGTATTTACTGACGGAATTGGAATCAGACAAATCCTCACCGAGGATGGTTTAGTGGATGTAGAGGATATTCCCAATGGCTACAAGATTTCGTTATACAGCTCAGGCGAATATAGTGGCAGCGACCACCCCTATAATGCCAATGGAACAGCTCACGCAGTCACAACTATCACCGACCTTTCCGGGATGAATGGAACGCACATGAAGCTCGTGCGTGAGGAAAGTATAGATATCAATACTCCTAATCCCATGGTCACAGAAACGGTAGAGTATCTTTGGATGAACGGAGGATGGCTGATCAAGTCCGGTTTCGATGGCTCTAACTATCTCAAGCAAAGCTTCCGTTCGGAGACAGACAACGGTGACGGCACCAGGACGGTTCTCCGTTACACCTTAGATGCCGATAATACAGAGGTTTATCGCAAAGTGGAGATCTACACAGATATTGAGGCAGGTGCTGGGGAAACCTGGAGAATTACCAAGCGAGTGGTTGATCCCAACGGCAAAAAATTGACGACTCTATGGCAGTATAATACTAATAGTAGCTCGCCCGCTTTTGGAGATGAAACTTTACAAATAAGGCCCACAGGAGATTGGATTCAGACTACTTATCATGCCACAACCGGCTATCGAACCAAAATCAAGGAAAGCTACCTCAACGCAGCATTAAACGCACCTGATAACCAATGTCGGGTGACAGAATATCTCTACGTCGGGGATGCTCAGTATGGTTCCGAAATGCCCGGAACTGGGGATACCACCAGAAATCCAGGCTGGGCACGCAGATCGATTATTAAAGTTCTCGGACAGGAAGTGAGCCGCAACTATGTGGTCCTCGAGGACGGCACTAAGACTATCAAGGAATACCGGGCAACCGTTGCAGGAGCTGCTTGGGATGACCCTACCAACCTTGAAACGATCACCGAGTTTTATGGATCGGGACATACGAGAACCATCTATCCTGATGGAACAATCCGTATGGTGGAAAAAGATCAGAATGTGAAAGACGGCCATGGCGACGGTATCAATACCAATAATGATATCGACTTGGATGGAGATACTCGTGAAAGAATAGTCTACAGAACTACCATCAAGACAGGACAAGCCAACACCACTCGGGACGATGTCCTCAATGGAACCAAAACGGTTGCCTACAAGGACCAAACCAATGGAGTCACTCGTTTGCGCGAAACCTACAACATCACAACCTCTGGTCAGACAACAACCGAGACCTTGATAGACTCAGAAAGAATCACAGTCATCGACTCTAAAAACCGTGCCACTACCATGGTGTTTTTTGATGGCACAACCATAGAGCGCTCCTATGTATGCTGTGGACTAGAGTGGGAGAGAAATCGCCAAGGAGTGACGACGTACTTTGAGTATGACGCGCTCAAGCGGATGACAAGCCGTCGAGTTCAGCATCCCAACCAAGCAACTGGCAACTTTGTCTGGACTGAATACGTCTACGATGCCGAGGATCGCACCAAGGAAACCAAGAGGATTGGCACAGATGGCTCCGTTATCGTAACAAACAAATCCTCTTACAATGTAGCAGGCCAGCTTATCACCAGAGAAGACGCTCTCGGTCACTCAACCACGGTCACCGAAGTCATTGGCTATGATCCAGATGCGGGCACGGGTTCTGGTGAGCGAACTGTTACTACGAACTATCCAGATGGTGGTACAATGGTCGAGGTCTACCATCGTGACGGCCAGCTCAAACAAGTTACTGGATCGGCAATCCGTCCCTACAAAGTGGAATACGGCGTGGAGTCTAATCAAACATTCAGAAAAGAAATCAAGTTAGATGGATCTGGAACTCCTACTAGTGAATGGACCAAGACTTTATATGATCTGGCAGGGAGAATTTCCGAGATGGAATATGCAGATGGTGCCCAGGAATACTCCTTTTATTACACCGAAAACGATGATGCCCTGGGTAAGAAGAAAGGGAAACTCTCCAAGACAGTTGATGCGGATGGAAACATCATGCTTTACGCTTACGATGCCCAAGGGAGGCAAAATGTTGTAGCGATCGACATGGATCAAGATAGCACCATCGATTTTGATGGCTCGGACCGTATTACCCAAACGGAAAGAATCGACTACCTAGATGATGCCACTCATGGAGAAGTTTACCGCACCCTTGTCACCCAGTGGGATATTGATGGTAACAGTAACACCATTACCCTTTCACAAACAGATACCTCCTTTGCTTCGCGCGAGCAATGGACAACTGTTGCTGGAAATACCAGCCGAATCACCCATACTGCCACGAGTCTGCCCGATGCCAGTGGTCAATGGACAGTGACCACAACTTACCCGGATGGGACCCGTATGCTAGAAACTTATCAAAACGGCTATCTTATGTCGCGCCAGCAACGAGATGCTTATAGCGCTCAACTCACCTATCAGGTTTATGTTTACGACGAGCATGGGCGGCTTAGGGATCTAACGGATGCTCGCAACGGAACGACCACCACGACGTATACAGACAAAGATGAAGTTTACACGGTTACGACTCCCTCACCCGATGGAGTTGCCGCTTCTCAAGTGACCACCTACAGCTATGACACGCTGAGCCGAAAGACAGACATCCTTCACCCGGATGGAAAATATTCCAACTTCGAATATTTCAAAACGGGAGATTTAAAAAGGCAATATGGAGAAGTTCCCTATGAGGTGGATTACACCTATGATGCACAAGGACGCATGGAAACCATGACGACTTACTATGGGGCGAGTGCCACCCAGCAAGTCACCACCTGGTTCTACGATGGTCAGCGCGGCTGGTTAACGAAAAAGCAATATCCTGGAGAGACGGACGCTACGGATGATTACAACTATTGGCCATCGGGTAGGCTCTATCAAAGGACCTGGGAACGTAACGGAGGCATCCTTACCACTTATGGTTATAACAATGCCGGAGATCTGGAGACCGTGGACTATTCAGATACAACTCAAGACATCACCTATGGATATAACAGGAGAGGACTACTTGATCAGGTGACCGATGCTGCTGGAACAAGAACGCTCACATATTACACCGATAGAACACCCTGGTTAGAGCTCATAAGTGGTTCCGGCACCTTAAGTGGATACCATTTAACGCATCTACCTGATGCTTTGGGCCGCCGGCAAAGCCTAAGCTTATCCTTCAACGCAAACGATATACACCAGACAAGTTACAGCTATGATGCTGACACAGGGCGTTACCTTTCTGCTAAGATACTTAATCCCGCAACCTCTGCTACACTACACACCGCAACCTACGGATATCTGGCAAACTCTAATCTTCCAGATCGCGTCACTTTTAACAACGGCACAACGGATATTCTGCGGACAAGCAAAACATATGACTACCTCGATCGCCTCTCCAGCACGGCAGCAACTAACCTGCAAACAGGTCCTGTTAATAGCTTTACCTATCAGTATGATGAGATGAACCGCCGCACCAAGGTGGATCTTCAGGGGGGTGATTACTGGAGCTACGGATACAATGATAAAGGAGAAGTCATTTCGGGAAATAAATCATTCTCCGCTGGGGTTCCTGTATCCGGCATGCAACACAGCTATCAGTATGATCCGATCGGCAATCGCCTTTCTGCCACCATCAACGGAAACATCACCACCTATGGGCCCAATGAAAAAAATCAATATGCCAATAGAACCGTTCCGGGAATCGTCGATATTCAGGGGTCTGCAGCCACAGATGCCATAGTGACTGTGAAGAGCTCCCAAGAAGTCAAGCAAGCCTCCCGTCGGGGTGAGTATTTTCACGCCGGAGTTGCCATGAACAACTCAAGCGGGGCAGTTACTGAAGACCTACAAGTCACCGCGGTGCGTAACTTTCATGGAGCTTCCGATGAAGACCTGGTGGATCAGCTTACCAAGAAAGCGTCCCTTCCCCCAAAGAACCAAAACTTTACTTACGACGATGATGGAAACCTTACCTCAGATGGGGTCTATAACTACACCTGGAATGCAGAGAATAGGCTAAACACTCTGGAGCCTAGCACTCCGTTCACTGGAGCCAAAAGCTTTGAATATAAGTACGACTACCAGGGAAGGCGTATTGAAAGGGTCGTTAGAAAATTCAATGGCTCCACATGGGTCCTTGAAAGCAGGAGCTATTATGTTTACGATGACTGGAATTTGATCTACGAAAAGAAAGTGGATGCTGCGGGGACGACAACCTTGGCCGAACGCAAGTACCTCTGGGGCCTAGATCTCAGCGAAACAGAACAAGGCGCAGGTGGTATAGGAGGTCTTCTCATGACAGAAGAGACTACCGGGGTTCACGCCGGCACCCATTATTTCACTTACGACGGTAACGGGAACGTCATGAATACTGTGCATAGTGATGGAACTGTTACTGCTACCTATGAGTATGACCCCTTTGGAAAGCTTGTCAGTCAAAGCGGAACTTACGCTCCAGAAAATCCCTTCTGCTTTTCCACCAAACACTACAACCATGAAACAAAGCTAAGTTACTATGGCTTTAGATACTATTCCTCAAATCTTGGAAGGTGGATTAACAGAGATCCCATTGAGGAAAATGGAGGGATGAATCTTTATGCTTTTGTAGAGAATGATTCGATTAATTTTATCGATCTGATTGGTTTCTTGAAGAAGAAGAGAGAGAACCGTAAAGACTCTAAAGGCAACAAAGTTAAAATAGATATTGTTACTGTTGAGAAATGTGAGGTAGCAATTCTCTATGGGCATGGCAGTGACGAAGTTCCTCACGAGTTTAATTTTCCTGGAGATGGTTGTTCTGGAGGTGAATTTGTTGGTTGTCATGCGGGTACAACTAACCAAAATATACCGAAAGACAATAGGCTTCCTGATCCTGATATGTCTATGAATGAAAAGGCTAGTACTTTTGATCGCTCAAGTGATACTTTTCATGAGGCCATGGTGAGTGCCCGTACAAGAGCCAGAAAAAAGGTTAATAGCATTTGTGCTGACAAAAAGAAATGCTGCAAGGAAGTAAAGGTAGTTTACGAGATGCAGGGAGGGTTTCTAAATAAACTCTCACCTCTCCCTAATTATTCAAATTGGAACGAAACTAGAAGGTGTGAAGAACAGTAGTTTTAGTGCGACCATGTGGCTTAGTATATCGATGAGTTTGATATGCCTTTTAATTTCAACACTATTGGTGCAGGTAATTGGGTATTATGAGGAAAATTTTGCTGTAGTTGTTCGAGAAAAAAGAGAAGTTCTTCCCATATTATCATCATTCTTTTTAAATAATTATACCTTAATTTGGTTTTTGCCTATTTGCGCATTAGTTATGTTAGTAATTGCTCATGTTAAAAAAAAGATTCAAAATGATTTTTTGATTAGTTATGTTATCATTTGCCTAGGGTGTTCATTATTGCTTGTACTATCAATCATCACATATTTTTATTATACATACGGTTCACTTTATGTATAAGGACGTAATTAAAAGGGACCGGTGTCCAAGGAATGGAGTTATAAAGTTTGATAGAGTGTGCGAAGGTGCTCTAGAGCGATTGTTTCTGGAACTTGATTTACGAAAAGAAAATGGATGCTGCGGGGACGACAACCTTGGCCGAACGGAAGCACCTCTGGGGCCTAGATCTCAGCGAAACAGAACAAGGCGCAGGTGGTGTAGGAGGTCTTCTCATGACAGAAGAGACTACCGGGGTGCACGCCGGTACCCATTATTTTACTTATGACGGTAACGGTAACGTCATGAATACCGTGCATAGTGATGGAACTGTTACTGCTACCTATGAGTATGACCCCTTTGGAAAGCTTGTCAGTCAAAGCGGAACTTACGCCCCAGAAAATCCCTTCTGCTTTTCCACCAAACACTACAACCATGAAACAAAGCTAAGTTACTATGGCTACCGCTTCTATCACGCTGATCTAGGAAGGTGGATCAATCGAGATCCTATTGAGGAAGAGGGAGGAATGAATCTTTATGGGTTTGTCTTTAACAACGCCAAGAGTTTTTATGACGTATTAGGAGAAGCTGCAGCATCTAATCATGCTGGAAAGGGTAGTGGTAATTCAGGCTCAGCATCTGGAACCGTCCCGGCTTTTTTTGACGAACTAAAAGATGCTGTTATTAATTCTACTGGTAGCGTTTCTTATTCGAACAGTGTCCCTATAGGGGCAATAGGACCAGCTACTTTTAATTTATCTTTTAGTGCAACAGGAGGCTCACAAGCTTGTTGTGCTGAGGATGGTAAAAAATCAAGAATGGTGGTTGGATCTTTCACAGTCGGAATAGACGGAGGAATAGGGGCGGTGGCTGATGCAAATGGTGAAGGTAGCCAAGCAACACCTGGAAGTAGTTCTGGCGCAAAGGGGGGGACTGGTGGTGGAGTTTCCAGCAACTCTGGCCAATTGCCAAAGTGTGAAACAAAATGGCTTCCCCTTAGTTTTAATATAGACGCTCAAGCAGTAGGCGGTTTAGGAAAACTTGGAGGTGGTTTTATGTCAGCAAGTATTACTCAGCCTGTTGCTTCTTGTGATGCTTCAGCGAATTGCAATTGGACTTATAGCCAAGGCGTTAATGTAGGTATAGGTGATGGTGGTTTTGGTGCTAGGGTGCAGCTTATTGCGACTGGAAGTATTGGCTTCCAGTATTATCTAGAATAAAAACAATAAGATTAACCATGAAAGTGTATGTAACGATATTTAAAACAACAGTATTAACTTGCCTATTGGGTTTTTGGTTTAATCAAAATTCTAATGGTTCGGATGAAGATAATTTTTATGTAGTAACAGGAACTAATGGTTGGAATGTAACATGGTATTTGAATGACCAACCGGTTTATATTGGACATGGAGCATTTGTGCTAGATGTATCTAAGTTTGTTAAAAATGGAGATAATCATGTTCGTTGTGTAGCAAAAGTATATAGTGATACTGCAGTTCCTCATAACTTTAAGCTTTCCAAGATTAAAAATATTACTGATAAAGGAATTACTTTGTGGTCTAGTCGTGAAATTGTTAATAACAGCGATTCTAGTGTTGAGCTATCATTCGTATTTTATGGAGAATCTAAAACAAAATGGCGTTGGGAACAGTCTCAGATAATTCCTGTATTGGACCAACAACAGAGAAATATTTTATTAAATAAGGCAAATAGTTTTTTACTTTCATTAAAGGAAAATGGAGTAAAAGCAATAAGATCTAGTATATTATTGGACTGGCAAGCTTCTAGTTCAAAACACACGGGTTATCTTCAAAGTGCGTTAGACGTATTGGAAAAAAGTAAACTTAGTAATCCTAGAATTGTTTCATTGAAACAACTTGAAATTTTACAAGGGACTAAGTTAGTTTTGATATATTCCGACAAGAATAATCTCTTTGAAGCAGAATCAATACTTAATGAAAGTAGTTCTAAGAAAGTAAGCCTTGTCATACCCTATATCTTCTTTATTAAAGAAGATGATACCTGGAAAATGTTGAATTTTCTCTAGATCTTGTTTTATAGTTCTATTTCTTGGACACCGGTCTGTTGACACGTTTTGACTTCAATATTAATAAAAATCGAGGTATTGAAGGGAACATAACTAATTTTGCTGGAGCCTTTATGCAAGGCACGGGACTACTAGCAAAGTTTGATCTTCAATTCACAGGCGCAGTTGGAGTTAGTGGTATTATTGGGACTGTTGAATGTGAAGATTAATAATGAAATTTATATATATATTTCTAGCTATAGTGTTTTTAATAAGCTGCTCAGATATTAGTCGTGAAGAAGCTAAAGACTTACAAAATGCATACTTTTCCTTAATATCTAAGGGTAAGGTTTCAAAGAAATTAAGTCGTGTAGATATTATATTTAATAATAGAAAAATTCATTTTAAAGATAGCAAAGAAATTGCAGAGCTGAAAGGTTTCCTGCAAAAGAGTAAAATTTCAGGAAGTAATCTATTAGCAAGAAACAATTCGAGCACTATGATCTTAGTTGGTAGCTTTATATTATATTTAACAGAAAACAAGTTTATTGAATATGAGTTATACCAGTCTGCTAGAGACTTTTCATTATTGCGTGTAAATGTCTTTTTGGTAGGAGATACTGTCGGAACAAGTTTGAATTATTTTTATTGTGAATGGGAACCGTGCTTTGAACAATAATAGCATTATGAAAAGATCTATTATAGCCTTACTTCTCATTATACCTATTGGCTACATAGCTCTAACTTTTTACCAAGCTCTTGATATTCTGGGGCCAAGAGATAAACCTAGCTTTGATTCAATGCCTTGGGCTTCGTTTAAAATCGATTATTGGGTTAAAGTAGGTGAAAAAGAAAAAGAAAAGAGAACATTAAATATTTTAGCACCTGAGGTTGTTAGAGACTTATTTAAAAAACTCAATATTGATGACATTTCTGGTTCTAGCACCGGAGTAACGAGTCAAGGAGTTTTAAAATTGTCTGATGGTGTTGCATGGGATGTGAATGTAGTATTTGAAGATAGAATTGACTTTGGGTTACGAGAAGATCGGTATTATGCTTATGTTGTCAGTACGGAAGATTTTCTTTTTTACAGAGCTTTAAAAGAGCATTGCTTTAGTCATGCCCAGAAAGACTTTTCGGGTATACAGCGTTCAAGCATAATTCTACGTTCTAATTCGTCTTTAAGTGCTTATATGACATATATAAGACCGAAGCATCCTCTAAAATGAGCTTAAGAAGTCATTGTGCCATGAAAGTCCAGATAGGTAGGAGGAATAATTAAGGAAGAAAACGTAATTAAAAGGAATAAAAGGGAGACCGGTGTCCAAGCATTGAGTAAAAATAGTTAATAATAAGATACTTACAAAGCACTGGTTATCTCTCAAAGAGCCTTGTTTTATAGACATAGAAATTGGATTGCCTGATCAACATCATTGAACATAAAGTCATAAAATAACATACAATAAGCTTGACAGATTGAGGTGCCGCAAAAATTGACTCAATGTCATTTAATAGCAATTACTCCGTAGGTGAGCGGTTCTTTGAACCACTCAAAAAGACACTTCTCAATCATATTCTTTTAAGATCCTGTCCCACGATATCGGACTGGCAATGGGTTGCTTGTGGTATTTCCAGGGTCATCGGAACATACCGCAGTGGAAGAGATTTTATACAAAGCTTCACTGCTCTAGAGGCCAAAGCACCAGTGATTGGTAGAAGTAATTTCTTTGCTTCATTAAGTAGCGCTCGAAGACTTTCAATGGTAAAGAAGCTCTCCGAACATTGGATCTCAAATGTGGATAATGAACTCAATGATATTCTTAGGGCTTATAAGCAACTCGATGGATTTGAAATCTTTGCCGGAGATGGGCATTATCTCGAACACGCTACCCATGATAAAAAGATACTCAATACTCGTAAAAGGTAAGCGTCAATGGAAGCGCCATAGGAAAAAACTCGTAAAGTCATAGATAGCGTAGTCGTAGGAGGTATGACACTATTGACTTCAAGCGGCTTGTCTTGAACTGGTCGAAAGGGCTTGTCGTAGTTGGTTGTTTTGGTGTTGAGACCAGGTTTTGGGAGTGAGGTGTGGGATATCCTTGGTAGTAGAGGTAGGTATTTTTTCTAAAACATCTTTGAGA